>DATNOW010000355.1:0-3644 GCA_036703515.1 Chroococcidiopsis sp. | reverse complement strand
CCGGTTCCCACTGGTCGGGAAATCTGATCAACCTAGCCTGCACCAATGCCCTCGCCATGATTCCTGTCGGGCAGACTAGCATTGCGGCTGGCGACCTAGTACCGATTTTGCAGATCGGCGCACCGATTGTTCGGGCTAGGTCTGAATGCATGACTGAGGGGGGTGATCAAAACTCTTCGATGAATTGATGCTGCACCGTGGACTGAGGCTGCTATACTTATTAATCGGTATTGCCGGTGTAGCTCAGTGGTAGAGCACTCGATTCGTAATCGAGCGGTCGTGAGTTCAAATCTCATCACCGGCTTTGTGGTATTCGCAGACTTCGATTTTTGTAGAGAATTCGTGAAGACTCCTGCGTGAGTCAAAATTTGCCAGTATTCTGTCCCAAGGTGAGGTGCAATAGACCGTTGCAGCGCTTTGGGTCGTAGGTTTGCGGCGTTTTTTTAAGAGCTTGCCAGGGATGATCGTAAATTATTCTAAGTTTCGCGTTTTGTTGACTGCGGTGGCGCTGACGCTTTCGCCGCTTGGGGCGATCGCCCTACCACCCTACACTCCCAAGGCGATCGCCCAATATTGGCCAACCCCCGATCCGCAGTCGACGCTTTCACCTGAGATCCAGCAAGCGCTGCAAGCCGCCGTGTGGGGCTACAGCGCTCGTCGTCCCGACGAGGGAATCCGGCGTTATGAAACCCTTTTTCAACTGCTGCATCAGGCGGGCGATTATGGGCGCGAAGCCGATCTGTTGGCTAATTTGGGCAAGATGGTGCAGCAAGAGGGGCGGCTAGAGCGAGCTCTGGGCTACCTAGAGCGATCGCAGGTGCTTTTCCAGCAGTTGCGCGAAACGGGCTCTCAGACCGATGAACAGCGTTCCCAAGAAGTTGCAGTGCTCAACCAAATCGGCACCGTTCGTCGCCTGTTGGGGCAACCGGAAGCTGCCATGGCCGCCTACCAGCAAGCCCTTGCGATCAGCACTGCGGTAAATGATGTGGTTTCTACGGAAGATACCCTTAAGCTGATTGCCGTCTTGCAGCGCATTCAGGGGCAGCTTGATCAAGCGCTGGCTACCTATCAACAGATATTGAATAGCTATCCAGAAGGCTTTGATACCTATGGCAAAGCTGAGGTCTTCAATAGCGTTGGGCTTTTGCATGAACAGCTTGGCAATCCAGAAGCGGCGATCGCTGCTTACCAAGCTGTGCTGGGGGTGACGGCCAGCCTAGAGCCCAACCTGACGCAAATCGATCGCGTGCTTGCTCTCAATCAACTGGTGGATCTCTACGCTGCCCAAGGGCAAACGGCCCAAGCGGAAACCTATCGCCAGCAGGCGATCGCCGTGATGGACGAAAACAGCGATGACTCTCGCCTTCCAGTGGGTGGGTTCACCGCCCAAACCAACCTGTTGCAGCGGATTGGCAACGCCTTGCTTGATCAGGGGCTGGCGGAACTGGCGGAGCGCTACTATCAGCAGTCGCTGGCAATTGCCGATCGCGGCTACAACCGCTACTATGACCAGCTATTTGCCTTAGGCAGCATTGAGTTAGCCTATCGACGACAGGGCAATCTCGAACGCGCCCTCGATTACATTCTGCAAAGTCTAACGGTGATGCAGGAGATGGGTGATCCGAATGCTCAAAGCTCTACTTTTCTCAGCCTGGGTGATGGCTATCAGGCGCTGGGCGATCTGGAGCGAGCCCTTGGTTACTATCAACAGGCGTTGGCGATCGCCCGGGCCGATGAATATGGGCGGGATGATAGGGCTCTAGCGTTGGAAAGTATCGGCCAGATCTATTACCTGCAAGGCCAACTGGCGATCGCCCTGACGTCTTACCAGCAGTCGCTCGACTTGTTTAATGAAATTGGCGTTCCTGAACATCAAGCGCGACTGCTACAACAGATCGGCGCTGTCTACCAAGCCCAAGGGCATCCCGATCAGGCTGAGTCTCACTATCAGCAGGCCGAGGCGCTGCGCAACAGCCCCCCGCCTGCTAGTCCCTAGCGATCGCCCCCTGTTATTGGGGTTTATTCCTGCCCCCGACCGCAGCCTTCATTCGACCTGCTGCTGTAGGGGCACACCGATGTGCGCCCTTATAACAATACCCATGCCCCACGGCGGGAGGGCGCACGCAGTGCGCCCCTACGTTAACCCCCTATTTTGGGGTGTCTCTATCGTTTGTTGCCATGCATCACTCGTCCGCTGGCTGTAACTCTTCGACTGCCTCCATCACGTGGGTTGCATACATGAGTGCAGGGCCACCCCCCATGAAGATTGTGACACCGAGCATTTCTAAAATCTCTTCCTTTGTTGCTCCTGCTTTGAGGGCAGAACTGGTATGAAAAGCAATACAGTCATCACAGTGAGTTGCGACGGCGATCGCTAACGCAATCAATTCTTTTGTCTTGGAGTCCAGCACGCCGGCTTCAGAGGAAGCTTTGCTGAGGGCATAGAAGTTCTTCATCAAATCCGGGAGGCTATTGGAGAGCTTACTGGTATAACCCCGGATATGTTTCATTTGTTGAGCGTAGGAATGTTTGGTCGTTAGCGAAGTCATATTCACACTCCTGTATGACTTAACTGGTGTTCATTTCATGCTGCTTTTGGCGTCACCAACCAGAAGGGCCCCACCTCTGTAAAGCGATCGTCGCCATTGCTGTCATATACCACCAGACCCTCTTTTTGTTCCAGAACGAGCGATTCTCCCAATTGGACATAGGAGATAAATGGCGCTAGACGCTGGAGCGCTTGATTGTCCTCACAGGCTGACAATACCGTTTCTGTAAAATATTCGTAACCGACATCCTCAACACTGTCGTAATAACGAATGGTTAAGTCCTCCATTGCAGTGCCCGGAAAGCGATTTCGAATCGCTTCCTGTAAGCGGTCAGGCATCGTTTGAGAAGACGTTGATAAGGTTTCAGATTTCATGATTCTTTACCTTCTTGATTCTTTAGCTTAGAGATTTCAAATTGTTGATAAAAGCCTTCGATGGCTTCTCTAAAAGATGAAGACTTTAAAGGATGAGAAGCGATCGCCAAAACGCTACGATTCTGCACAATACTCCGCTTAGGCTTTAAGTCTAAGAAAAATATGTGAGGAAATTGTGAGCGTATCTCATGCTTTTCAGAGAACTGCTACAAATTATCTCTTTCTCTTCCTGTGCGGTGCAAATCAAAATACAATTTTCACTAAATACTTCGCTTAATTTCTTCTTTTTTCTGTTTTATCTAGTCATAGATTTATCTAGTCACAGATTTATCTAGTCACAGAATCCATTGAGATGATCCAATAAAAATATCTATGCCGTTTTTGTGTGAGGCTGTGCCTTATTTTCTGCGGCTGCGTCCGTCTCCTTTGCCAATGGAACAGGGGGACATCGGTTGAGCGCGTCTTCTAAAAATTGGTACATCTGGCTTTTACAAGGAGCATTGCTAATAGGCATTGCTAATAGGCATTACTAATAGAAATTTTCTTTGATAGCCATCCTTAGCTCCACAGCAAACAGGCCATAAAATTTCATGGATTTTTGTTTCAATTACGAAGTGCTTCTTCGATAGTTGAGCATGTGCTTTGCTATAAAAACTTTTAGATTTAGAGGATTACCCATGAGCTGGAAATCCATTCAAAAATCACATCAAAAATCACAGGA
>DATNOW010000354.1:0-3963 GCA_036703515.1 Chroococcidiopsis sp. | reverse complement strand
GTGGAGAAAGCCATTTCCCGTTCGGGTTCGAGGGGGGATGTCCGCTCACTGGCGGACGCGATCGCCGGAGCGACCAACCCAGGCAGTGCCGGAGCGGCCGCACTCGGTGGAGCTAGGGGCAGCAGATCGCTAGCTGTGCCTGTTGGCACCGACGGGTCAAATTGGGCTAAGTCTAGATCGAGCAGACGCTGCACATAGTCGGCCACGACTTCACAGAGGGCCTCTAGCTGAGTGCGATCGCCCGTTAGGGTGACATGGCGATCGTCTAGCACACGCGGGTCATCCAAGCTCAACTGAAACCGCAGCTGGTTTAGCACCGGACGATCCGTCCAGCGAGACAACGGCGATCGCGTCGCTGAAACATCCAGCGTGCAGGTCGGCGGAGTGTATCGTCGTAGAACGGAAATGGCCATTAGAGCGCGTCAGGGGTGAGAGAACGAAGAAGAAAACACCAGAGCCGATCGCAGGTTCACTCAATCCGTATTGTAGGGCCGGATGGAGGGAGTGGTTCGACAGGCTCACCAACCGGGGGCGGCAGGCTCACTAACCAGCGGGAGAGGAAGGAAAAGGGCGTGGTGCGGGCATCTTGCCCGCGTACGAAGGGTAAAGGGGAAAGTTATTTGGCGCGATCGATTAGGGCCATCCACAGCCGTCGTGCTCCGTTGGGCGCACTATAAAACAGTAGGTCGATCAGGAGCTTGAGGGCGAGGTGGGTTAACTGTCGCTGCGCTACCTCTTCCCCTTGCTCCATCCGCTCTTGGTAGGTGTTGCTAAAGGCGTCGAGATAGTCGCCCAAAAGCGCTGCCTGGTGAGGTTCGCGGTTTTGTTCGCTGATCTGCTCTAGCAGCCCCACCGCCCGCCGAATTAACTCTTGGTGCTGTTTGGCCAAGTGGCAGATGATCAAAACGAGCGATCGCGCCTCTTCCACGTCCATGCGTTTGCGTCCCTGCCCTTTGCGCAGGGGGCTAGCCTGGCGCAACCGCCAGAGGGCAACGCGATCGCCCACAACCTCAGTCAAGTTGAGGTCGGTGGCGGCTTGCAGCATGGCTTCAGAACCAATATTGGCCAACGCTTCCAGCGACAGCAAAACCAAGTCAAGCTGGGCTTTGATATTGTCCAACTGGTCTGGGTCTGGCTGATCGGGTAGATTTAGGTGCTCCCAGGCTGGATGCGCGACGGGTGGCTTAACGCTGGACGGCATAAAATTAACTTAACAGGTGAGGACGATCCGGTTGGGCCGGTTACCAGTCTTGAAACAAGACTAACCACAAACGAGCCTAACGGGGAGGATCAACGGACAAGATATCCGCAGTGTATAAACACAACGTCCACCCACCATCCTACTATCAGGCTAAAATCATCCACGTCTAGAACCCGAATGACAGTTCTTTGAGCGCCTACCCGCCTTGAAGCTTCAGGATAATCACGAGAACAAAGTCAATTTTTAGGTGCGCCGTAAAGGTAGTGATCGTGGTTTTCGGCACCATCGTGAGGCATGGTAGCCAGTTCTTCAGGGCTTAGCGGCGGCAGCGCATCGAGTAGGTCGAGTACGGCTTGAAGACCATTGGCGGCGACTGGATGTGGTGCATGTGGCTCTGAGAAGTCGGAAGTTTGAGCGGCATGAGACGTTTGCTTGGCCGCTAAGACAAAACTCAGGACTGCTTCCAGCAATTCTTCTGGAGCATCGTCTAATTCGTCAATCAAGCGCTCTTTGGTCGTCATTATCGATTCCTCAGGCTGCCCCATCTCAATTTTACTATGCCCTATCTATCCCGACGATCGCCTCCCCCTAGTCATCCCTTAGTCAACGTAGGCGACCGTAACGCCCGTGCCGCCATCGGATTGTTCGGCGTCTTCAAAGCGCGAGATCTGGGGATGGCGCTGCAAAAATTCATGGACACCCTTTTTGAGTTTGCCGGTGCCGTGCCCGTGGATAATCCATAGCGGCCCGGCTGGAGCGTGGGCGATCGCCTTTTCCAGGAGCACTTCGGCATCTCCCACCCGGTTGCCGCGAATATCGAGGGTATTGCGCGACGTGCGTACCGCTGGGGCTTGCGGTGGGGGCGGCGGGGCGGCTTTTTCGGCGGGCTTTTCGCGCACGGGTTTGGGTTCTGGCGTGGCGGCCTTTTCGCCTTGCAGCGACTCGACATCGGTGAGCGAAACGGTCATTTTCATCAGCCCAAACCGCACCGACAGCTCGCCATCGTCGTCGGGGTTGGTCAACACTTCGGCCACTTGCCCCAGTCGGGGAATGCGGACGCGATCGCCCACCTGGGGGCGAAAACCGGGTTTGGGTTTGGCCGGCTGCTGGCGCGACGGCAGGCGCTGTTCTGCGATTTGCTGGAGGGCATCGGTGGCCTGCTGAGCATCTTGGGCGGTGGTATTGCCCTTTTGCAGCTTGCGGATCACCTGAGCAATTTCGGTTTTGGCCATGGCGATCGCCGTTTGAATCGCCTGCTCTTGCTGCACTTGCAGTTCGCGTTCGCGCTGTTTGAGTAAATCGGCCTTGCGGGCCACCTCTTGGTGCAGACGTTCGGCCTGTTGCACCAGTTGAGCCGCAGTTTGCGCTTTTTCTTCTTGCTGGCGGCGCTGGGCTTCTAAACCTGCAATCACCTGGTTGACGTCAGCAGCAGCATTCATGCCGGCATAGGTTTGGGCTTCGGCAATAACAGCTTCGTTTAAGCCCAGACGACGGGCGATCGCCAGCGCATTCGAGCGTCCCGGAATACCCCATAGAAGACGATAGGTAGGCGACAGGGACACGTCATCAAACTCGACCGACGCATTTTCAAACCGGGGGTCTTGGTATTTCAGCGCCTTGAGTTCGCCAAAGTGGGTGGTGGCAATGGTCAAGGCGGCGTGGTCGGCGAGGTAGTGGAGCAGGGCGATCGCCAGGGCGCTGCCTTCGGAGGGGTCGGTGCCCGCCCCAACTTCATCGAGCAGCACGAGGCTAGAGCAGAGAGGAGGGGAGGGAGAGGGGGAGGTTGGGAGAGCAGGAGGGAGGGAGGGGGGGAGGGCAGGAGAGGGGTCTTGCTTATCCTCGGGTAATTCCCCTTCTGGTGAATCACGCTCTAGTAATTCCCCTTCTGGCTCTATAGCTTGGGTAGTATCTTGGGCAGGGGCACTAGGCAATGCGGCAGCTTGGGGCTGAGGGTTGAGCGCATTGAGCGCATTGAGAATGCGGCTGATCCGGCGGACGTGCCCCGAAAAGGTCGATAAACTCTGCTGCAACGATTGCTCATCGCCAATATCAGCCAACACTTGCTCAAACCACGGCAGCTCAACGGGCTCACGGGCGGGCACAAACAGTCCCGCCTTGGCCATCAGCACCGCTAGCCCTAGGGTCTTGAGGGTAACGGTTTTGCCGCCGGTGTTGGGGCCAGTAATCGCCACGACGCGAATCGACGGCTGGATGACCAAGTCAATCGGCACGACCGTCGGGCCATTTTCGTGCTGCTGTTGCCAGATCAGCAGCGGATGGCGCAACTGCCGCAAGACGATAGATTCGTCTGTGGATTTATCTATGGATTGAGCTGTGGATTTAGCCGTCGATCGATCTGCGGATTGGGTTTCAGGAGACAGCTCGGAGGGCATCTCCGGAGATGCAGAGGGGCGATCGCCCCCTGCTTCTGTCCCTATCCCGGCCCCTACTCCAGCCGCAGTGCCAAAGCGAATAAACCGGGGGGAATTTGCCCCCAGCCATAGCGAATAGCGGGCCCGGGCCGTGGCTAAATCTAGCGTCGTCACGATCGCCAGCAGGCGTTCCAAGTCGGGTTTGACTGCCGCCACCTGCTCACTCAGCCGCCGCCGCACCGCCTCTTCTTCTACCTGCTCTTGCCGCAGCAACTGCCGCAGCCGATTGCCAGACTCAACAATGGTGTGCGGCTCGACATAGAGCGTGGCCCCACTAGCAGACGCATCGTGAACAATCCCAGGCACGGCGTCTTTATGGGTTGATTTGAC
>DATNOW010000353.1:0-10985 GCA_036703515.1 Chroococcidiopsis sp. | reverse complement strand
CTAAAGTCTCGCACCCCTCTGTCATAACACTGCTGTAGCTCTGATGCAGATAAGACACAGACCGCAATGCGATCGCCCGCGTCCGTCACCGTCTCAAACTCTAGAGTCGTCATGATCCACCTCCTTTTTGCAATCTTTTCTTTTTGCAATCTTCTTTTCACGGTGCCACTAGATAGCGCGTAAACCACTGGCTCGCCATTGTGGCTACTTCTTCTAAAGCCCCAGGTTCCTCAAATAGATGGGTTGCGCCAGGAATAACGGCCAGTTGCTTGGCTGACGTTTGCCGCAGCAGCGGGAAAGCATCGTGATTGAGCGTCAGCACCGGCAAGTCATATCCCCCTACAATCAGCAGAGTGGGTGCTTTGACCCGCTCTAGAACAGAGCCCACCAAATCGGGACGTCCTCCTCTAGAAACAACCGCTTTAACACTATCAGGATGCCGCGCTGCCGCCATCAAAGCCGCCGCGCTGCCCGTACTGGCCCCAAAATAACCAATGTTTAACTGCCGCGTTGCCTGCGTGCGCTGCAACCAGTCGGTGATACCGATTAACCGGGTGGCCAAGAGGTTAATATCAAACCGCAATTGCCGCGTTCGTCTATCAATGTCTTCTTCCTCGGCGGTTAATAAGTCTACCAGCAGGGTGGCTAAACCTTCGTGCCGTAGGATTTTGGCCACAGCACGATTGCGTGGACTGTAGCGACTGCTGCCGCTACCATGAGCAAATAAAACAATGCCTTGGGCACGGGCTGGAATGATCAAATCGCCTTCTAGCCGGACAGAGCCTGTATGTATTAACACAGGATAGTGTTGACTATTCATTAATGTGTTTTCCATAGCGACTCCAGGAATAACTGTCCAGAAATGACAGCGAGGAATAACCGTTTAGAAATAGCCGTTTAGAAATAGCGCTTTAGGAATAGCACTTTAGGAATAACCGTTTAGGCAAGCACTTGAGCGGGCTGGCGATCGCAACGAGCCAATATTTCATGCACCTGTTGATCGGTCAGTTGAGCAAAGTTTTCGTACCATACACCAATCGCATAAAACGCTTCTGGCTGAATCAGGCACACTACTTCATCTACTTCTTCACGACAGGTATCACACACCTCTGGGGGCGCAACGGGTACAGCTACGACTAGATGGGCAGGACGTTCCCGTTGCAGTACAGCAATGGCGGCGCGCATAGTGGCTCCCGTAGCCATGCCGTCATCCACCAAAATGACCGTGCGATCGCCAATTTGAGGCTGGGGGCGCGTCCCTCGATAAAGCCGATCGCGTCGCTGCAATTCCTTTAGCTCTCTGGCTGCAACGTCGTCGATGGTTTTGCTTGGTATCCCCAGCCAGCTAATGATGTCGTAATTTAACACCCGCACCCCATCAGCGGCGATCGCCCCCATCGCTAGCTCCCGATGCCCAGGCACACCCAGTTTTCGCACCAAACATATATCCAGCGAAACATTTAAGGACTGAGCCACCTCATAGGCTACCGGCAGCCCGCCCCGAGGCAAACCCAACACCAAAACATCCGGGCGATTGGCGTAGCGTTTTAGCAACTTCGCTAGCTGCTTGCCAGCATCAGTGCGGTCTTGAAATCGAGCATAGTGAGTATGCATGATGCTGTCCTCCGTTCTCAGCGATCGCCATTGTGTCTTGGTTTCAGGATTGCCCCATCAAGTGTTTCCAGGCGGCATCTAAAGCCTTTGCGGCCCTGCGGTTAGAACAACGGATGTTGTACTGTAAGTTCTCTGCTTGCTCTTGCCAGTAAGCAATGGCATCATGCAAGATATCGGGATCATGACTCCCAGAGGCGGCAATCTCATCACCCACCTGCTTGACCTTGACGCGCACAACCTCTGGTTGATCGTGGGCAGCAATCAGCCCGTGCAGGCGATCGCCTATCATCCGCACGAGATGGCGTAACTGCTGAGACCTCTCGCTGAGCAATCCTTTTAAGCCTTCCGATGCAGGCTTCAGATGTTGCGGGTTCGGGTCACGCATCAGCAGATGATCGTTAGCCACCACTTCCACGTCTTCGGGATACAGCACAACCGACTCCGACCAAGGATCGGCAATCGGGCCAGTGACAATATAGGCAGTAATTTCGCCGGTATACCAATCAAACAAAAAGTCTTCCACCCATCCCAGCACTTCCCCGTCGCAGGAGCGCACGGGCGGACGATGTAGGCGATGCAGGTTTTTGGGAGGCTCGACTACCAATCGTCCATAGGTAGAAATCACATTGTGATCAATATTGGCTACCTGTTCTAGGGGAACATAGCCAGCGTTGGCCGATAGGTAAGTAACTTTGCCAGTTTGATCGAGCCACACCCCTTCGACCTTGCCTAGGTGTGAAATCGTTGCACTATCAATGGCAAACAGCCCTTGAATGTGGCTACAGCGAACAATATTAAGCATATTAAAAATCCTTCTCAAAAATTTAGTTGGCAACCTTGAGATAGCAACCTTGAGATAGCAACCTTGAGATGCCAACCTTGAGATGCCAATAATTGGATAGGTAGCACGCCCACCAAAGATATTCCTCTTTAGTAGGAAAATTGTGTATCCCGCAGCCAATATTACGTGGCTAATGGCAGCAAATGGCAGACTCTATCTACTCTATTTAAGAGTTGACAAACCAGACTTCGAGAGAAGCGGGCGATCGCAAGAATCTAGATCATCCTCTGACTCTGCGCGGCGGACTGCAATAAAAAGAAGAGTAGCCATAGAGAGCTGTTCAGGATCCAATATCATGGACATGAGCGTGCAGCAGGGCAGCCACTGTCTACTGGGTTTCCAGACCATGCGTTTGACCTCAAAATTTTTAAAAGAAGTTTTTAAGTAAGTAGAAAAGGGTGGCGATCGCCTATCTAAAGCGCTGTATTTCAGCGCAGATGGAATCAGCATTTCAGCACAGATGGAAATCTAAATTGATAGCATTTGCACTTTGTCTCTGAATCTAGCTTTAAAAAATGAGGAAGTTGTGAGGATATTGAGATCCATGCTTTAAGCAAAGTTAACTTACGGCTGAGCGATTTCTCTACGAGGCTCTCAGTCGTTATGGTGCCTCACTTCTCTAGTTAAGCTTGGACCGCAAAACCGGTTTAAGCCTCATTTACCCTGGGTAATCGAGCTTCGCGCTGGGCTCTAGAAGCCAGTCGCGTGCGAGCAATCGGGCGACGAGAGCGGTTGAATCGGGCCAGCCAAATTGGTCTTTTCGGATAGCTGGCAGCAAGCCGCGTTACATCTTGCAAAACACCCAAAATTTGGAGCGGAAATCCGTCCATAGCCTGCACTAATGGTGTTTCTTGAGAGCGCAGCCGACACCATGTGCCATCCGCCCGCCGCATGCGATATTCAAGGGAGATTATTTCTCCATCCAGCAAGCTTGAAAACCGTTGATAATGCTCAGAAACCCGATCTAAGTCTTCAGGGTGAATTAAACTAGCGAGCCCAATGATCCCTAGGGCCCGAATATCTTTGTCTGTATAGCCCAGGATCGCGGCAGTGGAGGAACTGGCACAGATTGTTCGCTGTTCCACCAAGTCGTAGATATAAACGCTACTTAAAACCACACTAGCAGCTTGAGATTGCAGCCGTCCAAGGGTTTCAATCGTCCGTTGGGGAAATGCAGTTGCACTGTTGACGGAGTAGGAGCTATCACAAATCACGATCTTCTTACCTCGCAATTTTCAGGATTTTTCTCAGTTTTTTCTCGGGGTGGCGCATTCACTTCAGCATCTACAGAACCTTGAGCAACTCTCAAGCGATCGATGGAGTTAATGCACATCCACAAAAAAGTTGGGTTTTTACCAAATCCACCATCTCACTCGACTGTAAGGGCCAGATATAAAGAATTTGTGAGGGATTACATCCAGAAATTCAATCGGGAATGCCATCGGGGAATTCAATTCGCAGTTGGTTAGGGGCAGGGACGCCGTCAAATCTAGGCAGAACGCCGATTCTTCTACTAAACTCACTCCTCCCCTTGGCGGAATTGTTTAATCCAAAATCCGTGGGATTGCCAGTTTAATAACATTGCGAATTCCATAAAACAACAGGCTATGTTTTGAGGACAACGCAGAGTCTCAGTTTCCCAAGCAAAATCTGGCTTGATTAAACCCACCTTCTTAAATCACGTTCTTAAATAATGGTTTCGTCTAAAGCGGGTTCCAGTAATAACGCGTCAGTTTTTAGCAAAATGTACACCACATGCAATGACAAAAGCGCAGCAAAAAAGCACCATACAGACACAAACGCATAGTTAAATGCGGCATAGCTCAGGAGGGCAAACACCGTGATCAGGGTGCCAAATACCTTGACATTGGGATTAGAGGAGATCAGTAGCGGCACCAAAATCGTCGAAGCATACAGCAGACGAGACCAAACAATCGGCACTGCATCCCCTAGAAACTTAGCCTGATAATCAATAGAGCTATGGGCGATCGCCACCATCAGCCAATCGGGATGGATCAGCAGCGGCAGATATAAAAATGCACCATACAAAGCTCCCACCCCGGCAAAAATGCGGCAAATCTGCTGAATGGTCTGATCAGACTCCAGTTGCAGGGCCAGCCAAGGCGTCCAAAATAACCAAACGCAGTGGGAAAAAAACAGAAAGCCAAAGGCACCAAACCGCGCAGTGGCGTGTGCCTGGGAGTTGATCCCCGACCAGACCAGCCCTTCACACCCCTGCTGGATACCAAACATCAAGGGCATGGCGGCCAAGGGTAAATAGGCAGAGTTTTTATCAAATGCCGTTTTCATGCAGTAGATCCCAACTGGAATTAATAGTGCACTGGCAGTGAAACTAGCGGAAGCTGAAAAGCACATGGGTCGCTCCTAGTGGCGTTTGGGGATCTGATCAACCGACGAGATATTTTCTCCTTGGAGGCAGTGGTGTATGCCTGACAGCGCACCGCATATACAATGCCGCGAGGCCTATCCAGTCAACCTGGGCTATCCCCCTTGGTCATTCCACGAAAATGGCAAGCTACAGCCATTGGTGCAACGGTATTTTAGTCAGCATAAACGGTTGGGCAGAGAGACCGCCTACGTATAAAGCAAGCCCATTAAGCTAAACTGAACGAATATAACTTAAGGTATTCCTCATCACAAACCATCATTACGAAGTAAAGTTTGACACGATTTGTATTGACGGTGTGAACTATACAATCCGAAGTTTGCTCAATCTCCAACAGTTTTCAGATCCAACGGGAGAAGCATTACGATTAGGCATATCCTCCGCCATGTGGCCCTTGTTTGGACAAATTTGGCCGATGGCTGAAATCCTTGCCCGAGTTATGCTTGACGAATCTCTAGACGGAAAACGTATCCTTGAAATTGGCTGCGGTATTGGTCTCCCGAGTCTTGTTGTCAAACACTTAGGAGGCGACATTACGGCCAGTGACTATCATCCTCTGGCGCAGTCGTTTCTATTAGAAAATACGATCCTCAATTCGTTAGCGCCGATCGCATTTCAATCGGGTGATTGGAATGCAATCGATCTGACGTTAGGCAAATTTGATTTGATCATTGGCAGCGATATTTTATATGAACCTCAACATATTGAAATGTTATCTGCGTTCATTGATAGCCACACCAACCGTCGGGTAGATATTGTCATTGTTGACCCGGGTCGGGGCTCTCACCGCGCCTTCGCGCGGGCCATGGAACGGCTCGGCTATGAGCACTCGTGGTCTGATTTACGCGAATATCCCACCGCAGGCATCAAACCCAAAGGCTTTATTCTGCGATTTTCGCGCTTTTAGATTAGAGCTAGATTAGAGTGCTTCCATCGCCGCTGTCCCGCTCCGTCCTTCGATTTGGGCTTCGGCTTCGAGGCAGAGCGATCGCAACTGGTCGAGCAGGACAGGATCGCCATTTTGCCAGAGCCCACGCTGATGGGCCTCAATCAGCCGCTCGGCCATATCGCGCAGCGCCCACGGATTTTTTTGCTGCACAAAGGCCTGAACGGCAGGGTCTAGTAAATAGGACTGGGCTACCCCGGCATACATATAGTCAGCGACGCATTCGGTGGTGGCATCGTAGGCAAACAGATAGTCGATGGTGGCCGCCATCTCAAAGGCTCCTTTGTAGCCGTGCCGCATCGCTCCGGCAATCCACTTGGGGTTGATCACCCGCGAGCGATAAACCCGCGCAATCTCTTGCTGTAGCGATCGCACCTTGGGGTTTTCGGGCAGGGCATGATCGCCAAAATAGACCGTTGGGTTTTGCCCTTGTAGCGATCGCACCGCTGCGGTCAGCCCGCCTTGAAACTGGTAATAATCGTCAGAATCAAGCAAATCATGCTCGCGATTGTCCTGGTTTTGCAGCACAATTTGCAGGTTGGTTAACCTGCGCTCAAAGGCTTCTGGCTCGGAGTGGCCCATGCCCTGAGCGCCGTAGGCATAGCTGCTCCAGTTGAGATAGGCCCGCGCCAGATCATCAGTATCTTCCCAGTTTTGGGCTTCGATGATGCCCTGGAGCCCGGCCCCATAGGCCCCCGGCTTAGAACCAAACACCCGATAGCGCGATCGCCGTTCGGCCTGCTCTGCCGTTAGCCCGGCCTGGAGCCATTCTTGAGTTTCATGCTTGACCTGGGCCGCTAGAGGGTTTTGGTCAATCGGTTCATCGAGGGCAGCGATCGCCACGACCGCTCGATCAAATAAGTCAATCAGATTCGGAAACGCATCGCGGAAAAAGCCAGAAATCCGCAGGGTGACATCCACCCGCGGCCGCCCCAAAGCCGATAGCGGCAGCACTTCAAAGTCAATCACCCGGCGCGATGCTCCTTCCCAGACGGGGCGCACCCCCAGCAGCGCCAAGGCCTCGGCCAAATCATCGCCCCCCGTGCGCATGGTCGAGGTGCCCCAGATCGAGAGGGCCAGGGTTTGGGGATATTCACCATGCTCTTGGGTGTAGGCTTCAATCAGCACTTCCGCCGCCTTGCGCCCCACATCCCAGGCGCTTTCTGTAGGCACCGCCCGAATGTCTACCGAGTAGAAATTGCGCCCGGTAGGCAAGACCTCGGGCCGCCCCCGAGTGGGCGCGCCTGAAGGCGCAGCGGGCACATAGCCCCCCGCTAGGCCATGCAGCAGGTAGTGCATTTCCTCGTCGGTGCGCCGCAATTGGGGATAGAGGCGATCGCCAATCCAGTCGAGTTCCGCCTGAAGATTCGCCTGAAGATTCACCTGCATATCCGGGGATTCAACGGGATGGGGTTTCCCTTCTATCAACTGCTCCACCAATGCAGAGGCATAGTCTTCCAAAAGCTCCACCCAATCGCCAATGGTGTGGAGATTAGTCACAGGCAGGTTAGTGACACCAAGTGGCAAATGGATTGGATGCACCAACGACTCAACCACCTGAGCCGGATCGGCCGTCAAGGGATCAAACGGCAGACCCCAGGCTTGGGCGATCGCTCGGGTCAGCCCCAGTCGCCCCCGTGAGGGATAGCGGGCAATCGCCACCAGCAAATCTCGCAGCTGCCGACCCTGGGGGCACTGCCCAAAAATATGCAGCCCATCGCGGATTTGCGCCTCTTTTAATTCGCACAGGTAGCGATCGGCGTTGGTAATTAGTTCGGTCAGGGCCGCCGGGGTGAAAGCCGTCAGGGCTCCATTGCCCGCCATCGCCTGCACCTCTTGACTCAAGTTTTCTTGCTGAATCAGTCCGGCAATGCGATCGCGGATGACCGATAGGCGCGATGGGTCTAGGGTCTGAGCTTGATAATATTCGTCAATCAGCCCCTCTAACTGCTGCAACCCGCCATAGAGTTCAGCTCGGGTCATCGGCGGCGTCAGGTGGTCGATAATCACCGCCTGCGATCGCCGCTTGGCCTGCGCCCCCTCTCCGGGATCGTTGACAATAAAGGGATAGAGGTGAGGCAAAGCGGCCAAGGCCACCTCCGGATAACAGCTAGACGACAGCGCCAGGCTCTTGCCCGGCAGCCATTCTAGGTTGCCGTGCTTGCCCACATGGACAACGGCGTGGCAGCCAAACGAGTCGCGCAACCACTGATAAAACGCGAGATAGTCGTGGGTCGGCTCTAGATCGGGGGCGTGGTAGTTGAGGGTCGGGTCGGTGTCATAGCCCCGCGACGGCTGAATGCCAACAAACACATTACCCAGTTGGATGCCCGCAATCGGGATTCCACTGCCCCCCGCAAAACCCAAGGCCTCCTGGGGATCGCCCCAGCGCTGCTGGATTTGGGTTTTGATCTCCGGCGGCAAGGTGTCAAACCAGGCTTGATAGGCGCTGAGGGATAAACTTTGCCCCGTCGGATGTGCCGCCTGATTGACGTGGCGCGTTTCGGGATCGTTGGTGATGCCAGCGGTGAGCTGCTGGATCAAGCCCTCGTCGGTATCAGGAATATTCTCAACGGTGTAGCCCGCCCGTCGCAGGGCATGCAGGATGGCGACACAGCTCGCAGGCGTGTCTAGCCCCACCCCATTGGCCAGGCGACCGTTGCGGGTGGGATAGTTGGCCAAAATCAGCGCTACTTTGCGATCGCCCACCGCCGTAGTACGCAGCCGTGCCCAGTTTGCCGCTAAGTCTGCCACAAACTGGATGCGATCGCCCACCGGCTGATAGCTCAGCACCTCGGTTTGCAACGCTGCATTCCAGCCTTGCCCCCCCTTAAACGACACCGCTCGACTGATAATCCGCCCGTCTACCTCCGGCAGCGCCACATTCATCGCCACATCACGGGGCGACAACCCGCGCCATTCCTGCTGCCACTGCTCGCGACTGCCGCCACTTAAAATCACCTGGAGCACGGGGACATCAAGCTGCTGCCAGAGCTCTACTGCCAGTTCTGAGGAACGCTCTGAGGGACGCTCTGGTGAAGACTTTTCGGACGTGGTGCGGTTTAAAGTCAGCGGCTGCCCAAGGGAAAAACTCGTGGTGTTGAGCAATACTTGAATGCCCGCCTGAGTGCCCGCCTGAGAACCCGCCTGAGCGTTCTGCGAATCATCATCCTGACCAGCAGGACGAAAATAGTGCAGCAGCGCCGCCTGAACGTCGGCATCGCGCAAAGAAGAGACAAAAACTGGCACCGGGCGCAAACCGCGATCGCCCAATGCCTGACAGAGAGCGTCGATTGGGGCTAGATTTGCCGCTAGATAGTGGGCCCGGTAAAACACCAGCCCGGCTCGGGGCGCATCGGGCGGCAAAGCCGGGCAGGGAGAAGGATACAGCCCCACCGCAGGCACCGGCTGGGGTGGGCCATACTCAAACTGGGGCGAGATGCCGTGATGGGCAATCCAGCCGAGGGCATTGACCATATTTTCCACCCCGCCCTCCAGGAAATAGCGCCAGCACTGGTTAACCGTCGCGATCGCCAGCGTCGAATGGCTGCTCAGGGTCGGGTCGGGCTGGTTATCGCCCGGCAGCACAATCAGCGTCGCCCCCGTGCGCTCGACCGTTTCCCGCACCACCTCTAAGCCATAGGCCCAGTAGGCCCGCCCGCCGAGCAGCCGCAGCACAATCACCTGGGCGTGCTCAAGCACCGTTTCAGCATAGGTATCAATCGATAGCTGCTGCTGAAGCTGCAATAGGTTGACCAAGCGCAGTTCTGGAAAGCCTTGGGGCAGATGGGGAATCGCTTGGGCGATCGCGCTGATGTCGGTATCGGCGGCCGTCAGCAGCACAATGGGAGCAGGCGTCTGCTCCACAAAAATAACTCCGTCTGTATCAGGAGTCCAACCGCCGGGTGTGGCTGCCAGTCTATGCATAAAGAAACGCCAGTTTGATTCACTCTGTAACCCTTCTGTAACCCTACAGTATCGTTACATGAATCAACCGGGTCGGTATGAAATCGCTGCGTTTAGGCCCTATTCACTGGGCTGCACTAGCTGCACCAATCGTGAAATAGAAAGTTGTGCCCGCATTGAGTTGAGAGCTAACCCAAATCCGCCCGCCGTGATTTTCGACAATTTTGCGACAGGTGGCTAGACCAATCCCCGTGCCGGGATAGTTTTTAGCCGATTGAGTCCGCTGAAAAATTTCAAAAATTCGCTCAATGCTGTTTGGATCGATGCCAATACCGTTGTCGTGTACGCCAAACAGCCACTGATTATCTTGCTTGATCGCAGAAATTTTGACGTGGGGCGTGACATTAGGATGCGTAAATTTGATCGCATTACTAATCAAGTTTTGCAGCAGTTGGATCAGTTGCGTTTCTGTACCCATGACAGTCGGCAGCGTGTCATAGCTGAGCACAGCCTGTTTATTGGCGATCGCGATCTGCAAGTTTTGCAAAACTTTCTCTAGCAGCAGATTGCAGTCAATCGGCTGCATTTCCTGCGGCTGATTGCTCACCTTGGAATAGGCCAGCAAATCTTGAATCAGGTGCTGCATGCGGCTGCCGGTATCGTGAATGCGATTGAGATAGTCGAGGGCAACATCATCGAGATAGGCCTGGTGCTTGAGCTGAATTAACCGGACAAAACCCGTGACGCTTTGCAGCGGTTGCTGTAAGTCGTGGGAAACCACATAGGCAAATTGCTCTAGCTCACGATTAGAGCGAGCCAGCTCCTGATTTTGTTCGACCAACTGACGCTGCAAGCGCTGGATCCGCAGCTGGTGCTCAATGCGGGCTAGCACCTCAATTTCTTGAAACGGCTTGGTGACATAATCGACGCCACCCACCGCAAAGGCGCGCACTTTATCGAGGGCATCATCGAGGGCGCTGATAAAAATAACCGGCACTTCCTGGGTTTGAGGATCACTTTTAAGCCGTTGACAGACGGTATAACCATCCATTTCAGGCATCTTAATGTCAAGCAAAATCAGATCGGGCGGATCGGCCTGCACCGAAGCGATCGCCCGCTGCCCATTCAAAGCCTTGCGAACTTCAAACCCCTGATTGGTCAACATGGCCGACAGCACCCGCAGATTATCGGGCGTATCATCTACCAGCAAGATATCGCCTCTCAGCACTTCATCTAAACCATTGCTCATGTTAACCTCCACTGCGGTCTGT
>DATNOW010000352.1:0-2713 GCA_036703515.1 Chroococcidiopsis sp. | reverse complement strand
TGGATATTACCGCTCAAGCCTGACAGTCTGACTATCTTCCGCTATGGTTAGAATGCTTAGAATGCATTGTTTAGAGGCGGGTGAGCACCTTTGAGAGAACTCTTCAAACAGTCGGGCTTAGGCAAGTGGTCGCAGCGTTTGTTTGCAGCAGTGATGTTGGGCGGTCAGGTGATCATCCACCTGCTCAAAGGGCGAATCCATGTCCGCAACGTCATCGAGCAAATGGCGCTAGTCGGGCCGGGATCGGTGCTGATCGCCCTCCTGACGGCGGGCACTGTGGGTATGGTGTTTACGATTCAAGTCTCGCGGGAGTTTATTAATTTAGGGGCAGGCACCGCTGTGGGCGGCGTTTTAGCCCTAGCGCTGGCGCGGGAATTGGCCCCGATTTTGACTGCTGTGATCGTCACTGGGCGAGTGGGTTCAGCCTTTGCTGCTGAAATTGGCACCATGCAGGTGACCGAGCAAATTGACGCCCTTTATATGCTCAAAACCGACCCGATCGACTATTTGGTCATTCCTCGACTGATTGCCTGCTGCATTATGCTGCCGGTGTTAACAGTTCTGTCATTTATCACGGGCATGGCGGGCGGCATCCTGGTGGCCAGCAGCCTATATGGCATCTCCGATCAGGTTTTTCTCAACTCGGCGCGGAATTTCCTCGACTACTGGGATTTGATCAGTCCGCTGATTAAGGGAGTGGTGTTTGGCGCACTGATTGCGATCATTGGTTCTAGCTGGGGGTTGACCACGACCGGCGGGGCGAAGGGCGTTGGGCAATCGACCACCACGGCGGTCGTCACCTCCCTGCTGGCAATTTTTGTCACCAACTTTTTCCTGTCGTGGATGATGTTCCAAGGACTAGGCAGTGGGGCATTGGGAGGGTTGTAAGCGGGTTTTAATCTGGCGTCACCCGACGGCCCGGCATTACCCACCACCCTTTAGAATAGGGAATGACGTTGCCTTAAACCGCTGAGAACTCGGTTAGCGCCTGTGACGACTCCTTCTTCTCCCGCTTCGACCACAGCTTCGACTACAGCTTCGACCAATATGACAGAGGCTGTGCAGCTCGCCCCCTCCTACGCCATCCCGCTGGGACTAGTGCTGATTTCCATTCCATTGGTTTTTGTGCAGCCGTGGGTCAGCGCGGGGATGTCTCTGTTTGGCTTGTTTTTGCTCTATCAGACCACCACGCTGCGGCTTTGGTTCATGGAAACGGCTCTCGATGTTTATCGAGGCGAGACGCTAATTCGGCGGTTTCCCTATCAAGATTGGCAAACTTGGGCGATCTTTTGGCCGCCAGTGCCCATTTTGTTTTACTTCAAAGAGGTGAAAAGCATCCACTTCTTGCCGATCCTGTTTGATCCAAAGGCGCTGCGGGCTTGCCTAGAGGAGCGGGTGCCCTGCGATCGCTAAATCGTGCAAGAAATCACCACAATTCGCTAGCTGTTCCGAAAATTTGCGTCCGAAAATTCGCGACACCCTGCGAAAATTTGCGAAAATTCGCGACAAACTCTTTTCACCCCCATTACATTCCCTGCTGTATTAAATAGACGTGTTGTGTAGGCCCCATGAACTCAGATGAATCGCCAAATTTAGAGCCCCCTGTGAACCCTACGGTGAATCCTCCTGTGAACTCTCCTGTGGAATCTAGCGGCACAGACTCCATCGAACCCAGCGCGACAGAATCCAATCCGTCGGAACTGAACGGGCCGGAACCGACTGTAGCCGAGGTGAAGAGCGCTCCAGCCTTTAGTGCCGGTGCGAGTTTGGGCCTTGGTAGTACCGGCGGTAGTACGGGAGGCGGGACAGGCGGCGGTACAGGGGCGATCGCTCTGCCTAGCCTATCGAGTTTGTCTGACGCCCAGGCGAACGACGCCCGCCTCGCCAGCCTGCGCAACGAAGAACAGCAGCTCAAGCAGGAAATTGCCGCCCTGCGTTCAACCTTGAATACCTTGCAGCGGCAGTTGGCTGAGACCCAGACCGATGTAGGGCGACTGGTCAAAGAAGGCTTAAGCGAACTTGAGCAGCGCAAACAAACGCTACAGATTGCGGTAGACCAACTCGAACGCCGGCAAGAGCGGATCAAAAACGAGATGCGCACTAGCTTTGCCGGTGCATCCCAAGATATGGCGATTCGGGTGCAGGGGTTCAAAGATTATCTGGTTGGCAGTCTGCAAGACTTAGCGGCGGCGGCTGAGCAGCTCCAGCTCGCCCCCAAGCTACAAGAGCAGCGACGAGCCCCTGTCGGGGAGCCGTCCCGGGATCGCGACAGGGAACGGGGCGATCGCGACAGAGATCGTGATAGAGATCGTGATAGAGACCGTGACTTTGAAGAGGGCGTATCATCGCCCCGGTTTGCTGCCCAGGGCTTTCAAGAGGAGGCCAAGCAAATTCGCAAATTGCTCGACCAATACCGGTCGTCGCCCGATTACTACGGCCCACCCTGGCAGCTACGGCGCACGTTTGAGCCGGTTCATGCCGAGCGCATTTCGGGCTGGTTTTTTACCCAGGGCGGTCGCGGCGCGATCCGCACAATGGGGTCACGGCTGCAAAACATCCTGGTGGCCTCGTCGGCCATTTCGGTGCTGCGGCGGCTGCATGGCGATCGCCTCCGGACTCTAGTTTTGGCTGACTCTCCTGAGCGCTTGGGTGAGTGGCGACGGGGTTTACAAGACTGCTTGGGGGTTTCCCGGGCTGACTTTGGGGCCAATGA
>DATNOW010000351.1:0-8684 GCA_036703515.1 Chroococcidiopsis sp. | reverse complement strand
AGAACCCTAATAATCGAAGAACTCTGGATTATCCGTGAAGAACTGTTTGCGTACTGCCGTAAACAGACAAAACCAGGGTTAGACTAAATCAGTTTTGGAGGCGATCGCAGGTTAATTTTTATTAGTTTTTATCCAACTTATTCCCTAACTTATAGCCCTAACTTTTCCTCTAGCGATGCCCTAGCAATGCCTCAGGCGTTTGTAAAGCATCCATGAAGCACGGATTACACATCAGGGACGGATTATACCGGTCTAGGCAAAGTCTATCTTCGCCTGAACCAAGGAGGCGATCGCCCCTTTTAACTCAGCATTCTTCAGCCAGAGACTGCTCCGATTGCGTCCAAAATCCTAGCCCTTCTAAGACTAGAAACCACGCCCCTTAGTTCTCGATTAGAGTCCTCCCGGAGTTGCTCAAAACCCCGACTCCATCAGCAGTCTAGGAATTTAGCCGATCGCGAAACAACAAAATTGATTCATGAAGTTTCAGTGAAAACCAGTAAAGCCCTAGTTAAATCTATGATTCTGTATTCGCCCCCCGTTGACGTTGGGTGATGCATAGAGCTTTGGTAATAGATGGGTTCTAATGTTGTCGCCGTATTGCCCCCACGATTGGTCAAACCACTCTAGTCAGCGAACCAGTCAGCAAACAGGAACTCGCGCCCGATAAAAGCATATTCATTGCAGCTATCACAGTATGAAAATTCTACTCGTTTGCTCTACTGGTGGGCATTTCCAAACTTTGCAACAATTGCGTCCCTTTTGGGGCAGCTACGACCACAGTTGGGTCACCTTCAAAACAACCCATACCGAGGCAGCGTTGCAATCCGAAACCGTGCATTGGGCATTTGGCCCAGCCAACCGAGGGCGGCGCAATCTGCTGCAAAACTTTTGGTTGGCCTGGCAAGTACTGACCAAAGAAAAACCCGATTTGGTGCTCTCGACTGGCGCATGGGTAGCAGTGCCGTTTGTCATACTGGCTAAAGCGCGGGGCAGTCAGACCGCCTTTGTTGAATCTGTCGCCCGCGCCGAACAACTCAGCCTTTCGGCGCGCTTACTGGTGCCATTCCTCGATGCGCTCTATGTCTACTGGCCGCAGTTAAAAGCACGTTATCCCAAAGCAGAGCTAATCACATCCTAAACCTAACCTCTTGGTAGATGAACCTATGATTTTGGTGACCGTTGGTACTGGGCAATTTCCATTTGACCGCTTGATGAAGTGGATTGATGCGTTGTTTCAATACGGTTTTCTGAGCGAAGGGCAAGAGGAAGTCATTGTCCAATATGGCAACAGCACAATTTTGCCAGGTCATTCCCAAACCCACGCTATTTTGCCAGAAGCTAAGTTCCGCAGTCTGATTAAGCAGGCGCGCTTGATTATTGCTCACTGCGGCGAAGGGACGGTGAATCTACTCGAATCAACAACGGCTCCTTACATTCTGGTGCCCCGCAGCCATCGTTGTGGTGAGTGTTTAGATGACAACCAAATCGAGCTGGCGATCGCCCTATCCCAAGTTGGCGTGCCCATTGCCTGGTCGCCTGGTGATTTGGTGCGATTTTTAGCAGAGCCCCTGCGCTCTAATCCATCGGCAGTGCCCGAGGTCGCCATTGGCAACCTCTGCCGCAAACTCGAAGAGCGCTTTGGCAAACCGGAGGAGTTCAGCCGCTCACCAGAGCGTGCATCAGACAGCGCCCAAGAAACGGCTCAAGACCCTGCTCACGGGATTATTCAAGACGGTGTTCTAGGCAGCGTTCAAGATGACGCTCATGGGATTCAAGGCAGCGTTCAAGGCGTCATTCAAAACGGCGCTCTAGGTGGTGTGCAAGATAACCACGAAGTGCTCTCTGTGGGCTAAATGCTCCAGGTCAGTCCTTGAATTAAAAATCCTTGAGTTCTATGGGTTAAAACGGTTCAAATAGTTCAAATAGTTCAAGCGGTTCAGACTTGATGACGCGGCCTTTGCCCCCAGTGCTCTGCTCTATCCATTCACTGCTACTCCATCGGCTCCACCTATGACCTCCATCGCTGCTCAAACTGTGGACTTTCACGTTACGTCGCTAAATCAGGTTTGCCTGGTGCAAATGCCCACGCTGTTTACGGTGACCGAGGCGATCGCCTTCAAACAAACCTGCCAAGCGCTGTGTCAAGCCGAGCCCCTGCCCAAACGGATCATCTTAGACTTTGGCAAGACTGGATTTATCGACAGCAGCGGCATTGGTGCACTCGTCACCTGCCAAAAAACCTTCAAAGCCCGGGGCATCGAAATGATCTTTTGGAGCCTCTCGCCCCAGGTCGAAATGGTGCTGTCGCTGACCGGGTTAAACCAACTCTTTGTCGTAGACCCGCAAACGCGAGCAATCGTCCCCACCGATTCTGGCTCATCGAGCGATCGCTCCATTCCGATTCATCCCTCCGTCCGCTCCAAAGTCAAACGACTGATCGATATTGTGGGAGCGCTGGTGGGTCTAGGCATCACTGGCGTGCTGCTAGTACCAATTGCGATCGCCATCCAAATTGATAACCCAGGCCCACTGTTCTTTAGCCAAACGCGATGCGGCTGGTTGGGCAAACAGTTTCGGCTGTGGAAATTCCGCTCGATGGTAACCAATGCCAGCGAACTCAAACATCTGGTCGAAAACCAAGTCAGCGGGCCAATTTTCAAGAACGCAGACGACCCGCGCATTACCCGAGTGGGGAAATTTTTGCGGCGCACCAGTCTAGACGAACTGCCCCAATTCTGGAACGTTTTGCGCGGTGAGATGAGTCTGGTCGGCACCCGCCCGCCCACCTTAGATGAGGTCGATTTTTACGAAGTGCCAGAGTGGCAGCGGCTCGACGTCAAACCCGGTATGACGGGCGAATGGCAGGTGCACGGCCGCTCTCAGGTGACGACGTTTGAGGAAGTGATTCGGCTGGATTTGCGCTATCAGCGCAACTGGACGCTCAAGCACGATCTCAAACTAATTTTTAAAACCATTTGGGTAGTCTTCAACAAAGATAGTGGGGCTTACTAAAGTGGCGCTTACTAAAGCGGTTCAAGACTCCAGTTTCAAAGTTTAGTTTGATTGGGCAGTGCTTGTTAGAAGTGATGGCAATCATCATATTGCCATCATCTTGGCATCATCGCGGGCGATCGCCCACAGGCAAAAAACGCGATCGCAACACCAGCAGAAACAGAAGTGTGGACAGATCGCGAGTTTGTGCTGTAAAACAGCCTTGGGGGGCATCACCCTAGCAGGCTTATCCAAGCGTGTCAGGAGCGCAGCGGTCTTATGCATGAGTGTATGCATAGGCTTCATTATTAAGCTCAATTACCTAGACGGAGGCCTCAAAAAAATGCACCTTAGCGATGATTGTCAATTTTGGACTATTCCATTTGAGTATCAATGCCCCGGCATTTTGCTCGAAGTTCTCACCATTGACAGTCAGAACTGACATTCAACGTTGACAAACGTAACAAACGTTGAAAAGCGCTAGCACAGCGATCGGGCAATCTGCCACGACCGAGCCGCTATGTTTGCCTAGCGATCAACCGTTTTCAAAAACGCGAGTCTCGCATTTGATTTGGTTGCTAGCGACTCCTATTGAATTAATGTAGTCTTAACTTTGGCGAGGCTTATGTCAGGAACTGTTATGCAAGTATCTGGGATCGAAAGCATGGATCTAAACGTGAAAGTTATTCGTCCAGTCGGGATTTTAGATGGCACAAGTTCGGCCCAACTGCGCTCTGAAATCAATCAGCTCATCGCAGAAGGCGTGCGACTGGTGTTAGTAGATCTAGAAGAGGTCTCCTTCATGGACAGTTCTGGCTTAGGTTCCCTCGTCTTGGCTTTTAAATCCGTCCAGTCCGTCGGTGGCAAACTTTGCGTTTGTTCTATCAACGATCAGATCAAGATGGTATTAGAGCTCACCAGTATGGATTTAGTATTTGATATTTTTGCCAACCGTGAAGCTTTTGACAACGCCATGCTGTCTCAGGCTTGATTCCTCGGGCTTGATTTATTGAGTCAGGCTAAATAACTCACCGCAAATCACTGGTCTGAAGTGCTAATTTCTGAAGTGCTAATCAGAGATGAGTTATTTACAGAATGCTTGCCTCATAATTTGCTTGATTGGCTCTGAGCAACCCCTAGCTCAAATCTAGCCTCGACTCAGTCTAGCCTCTACTCAAATGTGACCTCTAGCAAGGATAAGTCATCCTCAAACACGTCAATCTCAGTCAAGTTTTTAATGGTGTCTAAAATGTCATCTAGGCTAGAGGTCTCTTGGTGAGAGGCCAAAAGATTGATAAAAGAGTCTAGTCCCCAGACTTGTGAACTCGCATTTTTGAAGTCGTACACTCCATCACTGAAAATGTAAAGTTTGCTATCGGAGGTAATATCGCAGCGATCGCTCGTAAAAGTAGCATCGGCAATCATCCCAATCGGCAAACTCGGTGTTTTAAGCCGTCTTGTCCACGTCACATTCTCAGGAGTTTTAGCCACTAACACCGCCGGAGGGTGCCCCGCACTAGCGTAAGTCAACTGCCGCTTGAGGCGATTGTAAACGCCATACCAAATCGTAAAATATTTTTCGTTTTGGCTATTCATTTGGAAGGTTTCGTTGAGCGCTCGCAAAACAGCATGGGGCTGATAAAAGTTGACATCTGGCAACGATTGCGATCGCAGCAAATTCAAAATTGAAATCGACGGCAGGGCAGCACCCAAACCGTGACCCGAGACATCTAGCAAATAGATCACCAAATAGTCTGGATCGAGCCAAAAATAGTCAAAGCAGTCGCCTCCCAACTGCCGGGATGGAATAAATCGAGCATCTACGCTAACAGCGCCCGTCAGCGGCACAGGCAAGAGCGATCGCACATATAGGGAGGCTTCCACTAGTTCTGCTTCGAGAATTTGTTTCTGCACCTGCAAATCTTGATTGAGCTGATTGAGCCGCAAACCGGCCCGCACCCGAGCCTGTAGCTCACTAATTTCGATCGGTTTAGTCAAAAAGTCGTCTGCTCCCGTGTCTAGCCCTTGAATTCGATCTTCTAGTGCATAGCGAGAGGTCAACAGTATGAAAAACGTCGCAGCCATCTGCGGATCTGCCTTCACCCGTCGGCAGACCTCCAATCCATCCATGATCGGCATCATCCAGTCGCAGATAATCAGTTCGGGCCGCGCGGTCTGCGCCTGCTGGAATCCTTCTTCTCCGTTGACCGCCAGCAAAACCTCATATCCTTGTTCTTGAAGCGCCTTCTTGAGAACTAGTCGGATTGTCGGGTCATCATCAATAACTAGAACTTTTGGCATGAGAAAATTAGAATTAAACCTAGAATCAAATTGGCAGGGTGATGGGAAATATGCAGAACAAGCATCCCAGATTTCTGCGATCGCGTCGATAAGTATCTAGACTGAGCGATCTTCTCGCAAATTGTTGGACTGCTAACTAATCTAATCTAAGAATCCTTGTTCAATTGAAACTTCCTCAACAAGCACAGATTCAAGTTAACAGTGATCTTGGTGCTCTGGCTCAAGTTCTAGCGTGGTTTGATCAGTTTAATTATCCCACGATGCCTCGTGCTGTGTGGTTACAGTGCCAACTTGCCCTCGCTGAGGCTTTTACCAACGCTGTTCGCCATGCCCACAAAGGCAAGCCGCCAGAGACACCGGTCGCGATCGAGGTGACTGTCTTCAGTCACTCCTTGGAGATGAGAATTTGGGACTGTGGCTCGGTCTTTGACCTCAACCACCTGCTCGATAATCTATCCCTAGAGATGGATAAAGAAGCAGAGGGTGGGCGCGGTCTGAAACTAATGAAACGAATGTCTGACGTGATGAAGTATGACCGCACCGCCGATGGGCGCAATTGCTTACTCATTGTTAAACATTTCGTGAACAGTTCAACACTCTAAAGCGATATTGCTGAGATATTGCCAACGGTAGGCGATGCACGGGTTCAGCTCAGGAACCTAAGTGGGGGTGATGCGTTTAATCGCTCATTCATTAGGCAGAGGATCGGATGGCACCCTAACGACGTCTCGGCTCTAAACTGTTATTTTTAGGCCGCTATTTCTACGGCGCTATTTCCAAGCCACTATTCCTAAATTCATAACCTACATTCGCAATCCCTGACAATTTTAAGAATTGATTTGAGGAATTCAGGTCGAGGAATTGAGCCAGCGTGATGATAGGTGATGCAGAGGTCTGAATGGTAACGCAGATTGCTGAGCATTGAAGCGGCAGTTGTACGGATTATCGAGGCACAGGATTCATGGATTTGGCCGATTGCCCTCGATCCTTGACGCTGGATCATGCCACTATTCAGTGGGCCATCGCACGGTGCCTCTAGAATGCGGCTAGCTAGTTAGGTTCACGGGGGGCGATCGCCGTTGACAAAGGCTTTGAAGCTAAACCAAGAGGGAAGGCTGTACTTCCCTAGAGGGCAATGCGGCGTCCAGAAATTAATGATTTACACGTAAAGGGCTCAGTTAATTCGATAAAGATGGCGTAAAATTGGCGGGCAGATCTGACCAATTTCCGTAACGCTACTGAATAATTAGGGCAAGATAATTCGGGTTTAGCTCGGAGAATGACTTAACGCTCACCGTTGGCTTAACGCAGCTCCATCTTATTTAGGGAAAACCATGGGTCAGAAGGGCCAGTCACCTGGGTTTATTGTCCAGCTTAAGCAAGCGATCGCCCCCGTCAAGCCATACCTAAAGTGGGTGATCTTTGGTGGAACGCTGTTCTTCTTGGCCGCAACGCTAAAACAGCACTGGCAGGAGGTCGCCAAAATTCGGATTAGCGGCATGGGCTGGGCCTATATGGGACTCGCCCTCGCCATCACGCTGTTGGCCCACGTCTGGTCGGGCTGGGTGTGGAGTTGGATCCTGCAAGAGTTGGGGCAACCGGCCAAAGCCGGATGGGGCGTGCGGGTTTACCTCAAGACCAATATTGCTAAGTACCTACCTGGCAACGTTTGGCATTTTTATGGGCGGGTGATGGGTTCAAAAGCCGCTGGGTTTTCGCTTGAAGCAGCCACTTTGAGTATTTTGCTAGAGCCGCTGCTGATGGCAGCTTCTGCGCTGATGGTTGCATTGGTGGGCACTCAGCAGGCCAACCCAGGGCTCAAAATTTTCAGTTTAGCCGTGATCTTAATGGGTGTTCACCCGCGCGTGCTCAACCCGTTGGTGCGTCTAGCCGGACGCCTGAAGGGAAAAGTGAAGAGCGATTCAGCTGCTGATACGATAGTGCAAGTTAAGCGATATCCATTGGTTCCGCTACTGGGGGAACTGGTGTTTTTGATCTTGAGAGGGGCTGGCTTTTTAGCCATTATGCTGATGTTTAATATGGGTGAATCGCTGCCCATCTTGCCCTTAATTAGCGCCTTCAGCTTTTCGTGGCTGCTGGGTCTAGTTATACCCGGTGCCCCCGGAGGCATAGGGGTGTTTGAGGCGACTATGATTGCGCTACTGGGGCGTCAGGTGCCCATCGGAATTTTGTTGAGTGCGGTAGCGCTATATCGCTTGACGAGTACATTAGCCGAAGCTTCTGGCGCAGGATTAGCCTATCTCTATGAGCGCTGGTCTAGTAAACCCGTCTGAGTTAAACGGTTATCCTCTGCTTGATTTTGTTTGACAACGGCCACCATTGAAGTCGCGTTACCAGCACTACTATGAATGTTCCTGCAAAATTAACTCCCCTGTCCGAAGTTCACAGCGGTCTTTCCATGTCCAGTCTTGATCGTCCCGATTTGTCGATCGTAGTACCGGTCTACAACGAAGTCGAGAGCATCCCCCATCTGGTGGAGGCGATCGCCGCCACGATGCAAGACACCGGCATCAGCTACGAATTAGTTTGCGTCGATGATGGTTCTAAGGATGGCTCGTCGGAGCTATTGCGCCAGTTTGCCCAAGACCGGGGCAACATGCGTGCGGTCTTGCTGCGCCGCAACTATGGACAAACCGCCGCGATGTCAGCCGGTTTCCACCATGCGAGGGGCAAAATTATCGTCACCTTAGACGGTGACTTGCAGAACGATCCCGCCGATATCCCGATGTTGATGAACAAGCTCGACGAAGGCTATGACCTCGTTAGCGGCTGGCGGAAACAGCGCCAAGACGCAGCGCTGACCCGATTGCTGCCCTCCAAGATCGCCAACTGGCTGATTGGCAAAGTCACGGGCGTATCGCTGCACGACTATGGCTGTTCGCTCAAGGCCTACCGTTCAGAGTTGGTTAACGACATGAACCTGTATGGGGAGTTGCACCGATTCTTGCCGGCTCTAGCCTTTATCGAAGGGGCAAGAATTACGGAAATTCCCGTCCGGCACCACGCCCGCCGGTTTGGTCACAGCAAGTATGGTCTCAGCCGCACCTTCCGCGTGCTGATGGACTTGCTCACGATCTTCTTTATGAAGAAGTTTCTGACCCGCCCGATGCACGTATTTGGCCTATTTGGTCTGATTGCTATTTTTGTTGGCTTAGGGCTAGGCGGCTATTTAGCTATCCTCAAATTTGCCTTGGGTGCCAGCATTGGCGATCGCCCCCTGCTGATTTTGGCCGTGGTGATGTTTTTGACGGGGGTGCAGCTGTTTAGCTTTGGTCTATTGGCGGAGCTATCGATGCGCACCTATCACGAATCCCAAAACCGCCCCATTTACCGCGTCCGTGAAGTGATCGAAAAAGACTCTAACGATTAAT
>DATNOW010000350.1:0-2839 GCA_036703515.1 Chroococcidiopsis sp. | reverse complement strand
ACCCTACCCACTGTTGTCAATTGTGAATATCTGCAATACCGTTGAAAGGCTGTGCACTGAAATGCTTGTCAAAGGGGTTGCAGTAACACGATGAAAGCAGCGGCAACGACGTGGAAGACCGTCTGGAACTATCTCAAATATTTGGTCTGGCTGAGTCCCTGTTTGATTGTGGCTGGGCTGACCACTGGGCTATTGACTAACGCTTGGGGTATTGTTCCCCTGGGCTTAATGGGAGTAGGTCTGGGGCTGGCGATCGCCTGGCTGCTCCTCTATAGCAACGCGTTAGCTGGCTTTTTGGGGCAGCGATCGACTCAAGCGGGCACCAATGCGTTGGTAGCAACCCTAGCGGTGATTGTGATTTTGGGGCTGGTCAATTTTCTGGGCGTGCGCTATGCTGCCCGGCTCGATTTGACAGAAAATCAGCTGTTTACGCTGGCCCCGCAGAGTGTGCAGGTGGTGAAAGAACTGGAGGAGCCAGTCAAAGTTTGGATTTTTTCGCCAACCCCTAATCCGACTGACCAAGCCCTGCTCGACAACTACCGTCGCCAGGGGACACAGTTTAGCTATGAATATATTGATCCCCAGTCGAACCCTGGGCTGGTGCGGCGCTTTGGCATGCAGGCTCCAGGTGAGGTTTACCTCGAAAAAGGTGAACAGCGGCGGCTTGTGCAGGTTTTGGGCGAAGGGCAACCGCTGTCGGAGCAACGCCTGACCAATGGCATCGCCCAACTGTCAAACCCAACCCAGGCAAAGATTTATTTTATCCAGGGGCATGGGGAGCGATCGCTAGAGGCTGGGCAAGGGGCCATCTCAAAAGCGCTGGGGGAACTAGAGGGCGAAGGCTTTAGCGCGTCTCCGCTGAAGCTAACGGATACGACGACGATCCCCGAGGATGCATCGGTGGTGGTGTTGGCCGGCCCGCAGCAGTCGCTCTTAGAGCCAGAACTGAAGGCGATTAACGATTACCTCAAGCGGCGCAGTGGGCTGCTGGTCATGGCTGACCCCGACAGCAAAGCGGATCTCGATCCCCTGCTGCAACCGTGGGGCGTGAAAATGGGCGATCGCCTGATTGTTGATCCCGATGGCGAGGCGGCGGGCTATGGCGCAGGCATGACGATCATCAGCCAATACGGCAGCCACCCCATTACCGAAAAGCTGGGCGGCGGGTTTTCGCTGTTCCCGGTGGCGCAGCCCCTTGAAGTGGTAAACAAAGACGGCATCACCACCACTCCACTGCTGATTACGAGCGATCGCACCCAAGCCCAGCGCATCAACGAAGATGGCACTCTGTCCTTTGATCCGGCTACCGACTTTCAAGGGCAAATGCTGCTGGGTGTTGCCCTCAGCCGCCCGGTTAAGGACGCGGAGGATGCCAGCCCTGAACCCAGCCCGTCCCCTGAGGCCAGTCCCTCCCCCGAGGCTGGCGACGATAAAGCCGATAGCGCTCCCGAAACCCGTTTGGTGATCATCGGCAACTCTAGTTTTGTCACCGATGGCATGGTGACTCAACAGTTAAACAAAGACGTGTTTCTCAACAGCATCAACTGGCTGAGCCAGCAAAGCGGTGAGAGTTTGGCTGTGCGTCCGAAGGAAGCCACCAATCGTCGGATTTTGCTGAATGGCTGGACTCAAATTTTGCTGTCTGTGGGCGCTGTTCTGTTTCTTCCCATTGTTGGTTTTCTGATGGCCTTTGGGATCTGGTGGCTGAGACGATAGCGAGTAGAACCGATGACCATCAAGCCTGTTACGTTTATGCTAGTGCTCGGTGCAGCCCTGCTGGGGGGTGTCGTTTACCTGACCCAAACCCAAGCGCCCCCACCCGCAGAGTCGTCCTCCAACTCGGCGACGGATCTGTTTGCCTTTACTGAAGATCAGGTGAAGGCGCTGACGGTCGTCACTCCGCTGCGATCGCTGACCTTTGAGAACAGCAGCGACCAGCCGAGTCCAGAAACCTGGCGGATGACACAGCCTGAAAACACCCCGGTTAACCCGGCTACGATCGCCTTTTTGCTAAACCTGCTGGCCACTGGAGAGAGCGATCGCGTCTTGAAGGTTCCCGCTGCAAATCGTGAAGACTTTGGCTTAGACAAACCCTTTGCCACGATTACAGTCACCCTCACCGATGGCACCACCCACAAACTGGTGCTGGGCGACTATGACTTTAGCCGCAGTTTTATCTACGCCCAAGCCGATCCGCCCGCCGCTTCCGGTGACACCCCTAGCGACACCATGGAGGTGCTGCTGGTCTCCCCCCAGCTCGAAAACGCCATCAGCCGACCGCTTGAGGACTGGAAGCCCGGTTCCCCCAATGCTGAAAGCTCGCCCAGCGAGACGCCTAGTGAGACGCCCAGCCAGATGCCTAGCGATAAACCTAGCGATACATCCAGTGAGACACCCAGCAATTCTTCAGAAGCGGGTGAGTGAGGAGAGGCTATTGCTGCACCGACTGCACTGACTGTACCCATTGCACGGGCTGAACCGTCTGCACATTTGACCTTATCGTTCTGTTCCTTTACTTTCCGTTCTTTTTTGTCCTTGCCGCATGACCAGCCCAACTGCCACTCTGCTGATTTCCTGCCCCGATCAACGCGGTCTAGTGGCCAAGATCGCTAGCTTTATTTATTCCAATGGCGGCAATATTATTCACGCTGACCAGCACACCGATCTGGGGGCTGGACTATTCCTGACGCGGATCGAATGGCAGCTCGACGGGTTTAATCTGCCGCGTGATCTGATTGGCCCGGCTTTTAATGTGATCGCCAAACCGTTGGAGGCCCATTGGCAACTGCATTTTTCCGATAGCGTGCCGCGCATTGCAATTTGGGTCAGCCGCCAAGAT
>DATNOW010000349.1:0-2004 GCA_036703515.1 Chroococcidiopsis sp. | reverse complement strand
GTCAAAAAGGATTTTTTCAACGCATTGTTCAGAATATCGGGTTTTATGGCTTGATTGTTGTGGCATGGATGGCAACCACTATTGCCTGGCATCCGGCCTCGTGGTCAAACCCAGCTTCTTGGCTGATAGCGGCGATCCAATATCTGTCTAGACACGCCTGGTTCAAAAATGTGTTGTTTAACGGAGACTATATCCGAGCGGCTGATGTGCCGTGGACCTATTTACCCGTTTGGTTTGGGATTACGACACCCCTGATTTTTGGGCTATTATTCGTCGCCGGACTGGTGTTAGCGGCTGTGAGATTTCGGCAACTGTCGACCCTACAGCGAGCGGCGTTGGTGCTAGTGCTGCTGCAAATTTTTGCGCTGCCGCTGGTTGCAATCCTGAGAAACTCGACCATCTATGATGGGCTACGGCAGTTTTCGTTTGTGCTGCCAGGGATAGCGGCGATCGCTACGGTTGGCCTGGTCTGGCTGTATCAGATGCTGCCCAAGCTGCCCTATAAGCTTGCCGGTGCGACGTTTGTGGCGATCGCACTAGGGGCGATCGTCGTGGATATGGTTCATCTTTATCCCTATGAATACACCTATTTCAACCGTGCCTTTGGCGGACTGCCAGCGGCCCACAATCGGTTTGAAACCGACTATTGGGGCTTGAGCGTCAAAGAATCCGTGACCTGGTTGAATAGCCATGCCAAACCTGGCGATACCTTAGTGGTTGGCACTCCCTACCAAGCCACCTTGATTAGCCTAAACTCGGATATCAGTTTGCGGGAGCTTGAATATGACTATAAAGAAATGGTTGTAATTCAAGATCGGCCTGCGATCCCGCGCCCGTTTTACTTTCTTGCTATTCCCAAACACAGGTTGTTCAATGTATTCAACGAATGCGAATTGATCCATCAAGTTGAGCGCCAAACGGTACCGCTTTCTACGATTCGCTATTGCCAATAGACTTGGCCCTGAATAAAAGGTGGCACTTTTTGTTCGGTGCCACTAGAGAACACTTGTTACTGGAGAACACTTGTCGCTGGATATGTCCCTTGCACTGTCTTTGTTGATCTTGTCTCAGGCTGCCCCCGCCTTGCCCCCCACAGAAATTGTCCGTCCTCAGGTTGTGCAGCCCTTGCCCGGACATCTAGATGCAGTGCCCACCTTTAACAGCAATAGCCCAGAGTTAGTCGGCACCGAAGGGATTTTGCTATCCACGTTTCCGGGGGATGGACGGGCTGACCCTAGCGCCCACTTAAACTTTCCTTTGAGCGGCCGGTTTGATGTGTTTGCCCATCACATTTTTCGTGCAGAGTCGCCGGATGATGCGGCCCCGCTGTATCTGGGGGTGATTTTGCAGAACCCCGGCGAGCAAACCGTTACGGTGGATGTGCTGGAAGCCGCCAGCTACTTAAGCCAGCCCGATGCGCCCTTTATCTCTTTGCCTGCCTATGTAGACAACGCCTCTGGTGACGTCTACTCCGGCCCCGGCAGCCGCGCCATGAGCGATGTGCTGCGCGGACGACGGCAAGCGGAGTTCCCGGCGCAGATTGTGATCCCGCCCGGTGAATATCGCATGCTGATGAATCTGCCGATTCCGGTGGAGGGACTAGATCCGTTGGTGAATGGGCGATCGAGCTTGATTCGCCTGCGCAGTGATGGAGTGGTCTATGCGGCCAGCCTCGCGCTGCGATCGCGTTCTACCCCCGATGGAGGCGATCGCCCCCCGAGCTTAGAAGAATGGCAATCGCTGCTGCAAACCGGGACGTTATCACAGCCCCGCGATCGCGTTCCCACCCCGCCCGATCAGGCCCCTGAGCTACCGATTATCTATGGGCGTGTGGCTGGGGTATCGCAGGGAGCCCTCTGGCAAGCGCGGCTCACCGATAGTGCCGATAGCGCTGAGTTGACTATTCCCGCCCCCGGCGCAGTCCTATCCTATGGGCTCAGCACCCTGATCGGCGGACGCTTAGGCACCGGCCAAGTGCAAACGGCCCCCATGCTGGTGCGCTAC
>DATNOW010000348.1:0-2238 GCA_036703515.1 Chroococcidiopsis sp. | reverse complement strand
CAGCTCACCGGGATTTTGGTGCAGCCCAACAAGGCGATCGTGGGCATCAACGCCTTTGCCCACGAATCGGGGATTCACCAAGATGGCGTCTTGAAACATCGCGAAACCTACGAAATCATGGACGCCGCCTCGATTGGGCTGTCTGAAAACCAGATCGTGTTGGGTAAGCATTCTGGGCGCAACGCCTTCCGCACCCGCTTGCAAGAGCTAGGTTTTGACCTCAACGAGGAGGATTTGAACAAAGCCTTCCATCGGTTTAAAGAAGTCGCAGACAAGAAAAAAGCCATCTCTGATTGGGACTTAGAGGCGATCGTGCGCGACGAAACCCAGGTATTGGTCAACGATGCCTATCAGCTCGAGCATGTCCAAGTCACCTGCGGCGACTGCACCTGCCCCACGGCCACGGTGACGATCGTCACCCCCGATGGAGCCATTAGCACCGATGCCGCCATTGGGTCTGGCCCGGTGGATGCGGTCTATCGGGCGATCAACCGCTTGGTGCAGATCCCCAATCAGCTGGTTGAGTTTTCGGTGCAGTCTGTCACCGAAGGCATTGATGCGCTGGGCACGGTGACGATTCGCGTGCGCTATGGCGATCGCACCTTTGGTGGGCAATCTTCGGATACCGATATTGTTGTCGCCTCTGCCTACGCCTACGTCAACGCCCTCAACCGTCTGCATCGCCACCTCGCGACCCAACCCGCTGCCCACGCAGCCCCCCGGTTGGTATCGCTCAACGATGTCGGCGTACCCAATTTCTAAAGGCTATTTAGTGGTCATGATGTGAACGCCATCCCAATCGGTGGGTGGCGGGCTGAGCAAATAATTATAGGCACGGCTGATGTGAACGGCGATCGCCTGGTCGTCTTCACGCAGCCGTTTGGCTTCTTCAAACCGCTGGATCGCCTGCTGGAAATCTTGGGTGAGATAGGCGCGGCGGGCCGCTTGATACAGTTCCAAAAACTCTTCGGTGGCGGGATCAAGGGGCTGGGTGCGATCGCCAATTAGTTCATAGATGCCCAACGCCTGCTCCTTGCCCTTGACCCGAATCCGATCGAGTTCGCGCACCCAAATGCGATCGTGGCACAGGCGATAGGTCGTTTCACTCAAAATAATGTCGCAACCATATTCTTTGGTAACGCCTTCTAAGCGCGAGCTGACATTAACGCCATCGCCAATCACGGTATAGTCCATGCGGCGCTGCGAGCCGATATTACCTGAGACTACTTCACCCGAGCTAATGCCAACACCAATGCGAATTTTGGGCTGATTGGTGTGGCGACGGGCATAGTTAAACTCGGCCAGGCGACGACGCATATCGAGGGCCGACTGCACCGCCATCCAGCCGTGGTTGTCGAGGGGCAGCGGCGCACCAAACACCGCCATCAGCGCATCGCCAATAAATTTATCGAGGGTGCCTTCAAAGTTAAACACCGCCTCGACCATGGTGCCAAAGTAAGCATTGAGTAGTGAAACAACCTCGGCCGGTTCAAGCTGCTCAGTCAGGGTAGTGTAGCCGCGAATGTCGGAAAACAAGATGGTAACTTCTTTGCGTTCGCCCACCATCAGCGCATCGTCGCCTAGGGCCATCACCTGCTCGGCCACCCCCGGCGTCATGTAGCGATACATGGTGGTTTTCATCCGCTTTTCTTGGCTGATGTCTTCGAGCACCACCAGCCCACCCCGCACTCCCCCTTCGGGGTTGGTCAGGGGGTTAACGGTCAGGTTAACGCTGCGCTCCAACACGCGGACTTGATCCACCGGGAGCGGGGTTACAGGGGAGGAAGGAGCGATCGCCGTGCTCCCGTCAGAAGCCGCCGCCGAAAACTGTATTTCTCCCCAGGGAATATATTCTTCGGGGTTGTTAGGATTGGCGATCGCCAGGCCTTGCAAGGGGGTTGGGGCGATCGCCGGTTCTGCCTCGTCGCCTGCTCTAGATGCCGCAGCCGATGCCCGCTCGGTGTCTGCCTCAACAGCCACCAGCTGCTTTTGCGGTGCGGGCTGGGGGGCTGCCTCAGGCGCACCGAGCGTCGTACTATATAGCCCTACGGTGAGGTTTTGCTCCGGCACATACTGCTTGGTGGCATAGCGCAAGCTGTCTTCTACCCGGTGCTGCAAGCGCTCAATCGGCACCACATCCCACACCAAACGCCCAATCAACTGCTCCATCCACCACTGCTGGTGGCGGCGCGTTTTATCGTTTTGCAAAGGGCAGCCCAGCAGCCCCAGGGCCGCATC
>DATNOW010000347.1:0-5537 GCA_036703515.1 Chroococcidiopsis sp. | reverse complement strand
ATTTACTTTGGCCCCTCTGGGCGCAGCCACGATCAGCGCGGCGACTACGGTTACCACACCATGCGCTACCACGACAGCGAAATCCGCCGCATTGCCAAAGTTGCCCTTGGTTATGCCCAGCAGCGCAGAGGAAGGCTAACCATTGCCCACAAAGAAAACGCCCTGCCCCAGTTGCCCTGGACACGCCTCGTCCGAGAAGAAGCCCAAGCCTTCCCCGAGGTTACGGTAGAGCCCATGCTGGTCGATAACTTAGCCATGCAGTTGGTCAAACAACCGCGCCACTTTGATGTTGTCTTAGCGGGCAACCTGTTCGGTGATATCCTCAGCGATCTGGGGGGGGCGATCGCCGGTTCCATTGGCGTGTTAGGTTCCGCCAGCCTTAATGCATCTGGGTTTGGCCTGTATGAGCCGATCCACGGCACCGCCCCCGATATCGCCACCCAGGGCATCGCCAACCCGCTCGGCACCCTAGCCGCCGTGGAAATGATGCTCCAGCAGTGGGGAGAAGTCGCCGCCGCCCAGGATCTGATCAGCGCCCAAGATTGGCTGCTCACCCAAGGCTATCGCACCGCTGACCTGTCACCGCAGAACCACGAACAGCTCATCAACACCCAGCAGGTGCAAGATCTGCTGCTGGCTCGACTGGGGAAGACGCGGGTATAAATCGCGATCGCCCAACCCAGCAAGATCTCCCGGATCTCCCAGGCAGGAATGTGCCCATTTTGCCTCAATGCCCAGCAATCCCATCGCGCTAATAATATGTCCGCTAGTATGTCCCCTAATATCTCTGCTTTGCTGCAAATTACCCCAATCAATCAGTTGAGCCCCATCCATTTCACCGCAGAAATTTAGAAAAACTCTATATCTTCTAGAGCAATCTACTGACAGTTGCAGTAAAGCAATTTCACCAATCGAGATGTCTAAATTAAGCCATGCGATCGCCCTTAATCCGTAATTTGTCGTAGCCCAATTGCACTTTGACGAAACTATCCGGATGTTAGTTAAAGTCTGGGAAAAGTACTAGAGCCGGCATCTAGAGTCCATCTAGAATCCGAGTCGAGCCGCAAGGTATCCTTGGCAGACAATCCGTTTGTTAAGAATACTGGTGCTTTTTGATGCTTGTCAGTGTTGAACAAATCAACTTGCAGCATTACTGATTTGCCGCACCGCACACGAATAGTGAGGTATGACCCACGTCATCCATCCACCCAGACAATCAACATTAGAATTTGCGATCGCACACTCTTTTTAGTTGATTTTGTTAGGGAGCCTCATTCACTGGGAAAGATAGACCTATCTCCACATAGAGAGTTTGCTAAGCCTTGATTTAGCGCATTCTATCCTCGCGATAGCTCTTGAATTGTGGAGAGATGTCTATGAGCAGCAGGCTTTCCCACAACAGTTAGTCCGCGATTTAGGGACATCGATTTCGCATAGAGATCATTAGAGTCTTCGCTGAAAGTGATGTGTCGGTACTTATTACAGACAAATTATCTTTGCCCAGCGATTTTTCAGTGAAACCACTGAAAACTTCCCTAGATCAAGTGTCTATCCTGCTTCATGGGCGTAGCCTTGACCTGTCCACTTTTCTAAGTGTTCGGTAGGCATATCAAGTCCCCAATTATCAAGTTTTTAGGTGATTCATCATGGCTGTTGAAAAAGTAAACTCTTCCTCTAGCTTGGCTGAAGTTGTTGACCGCATTTTGGACAAAGGCATCGTGGTTGATGCTTGGGTTCGCGTGTCTCTGGTTGGGATCGAATTGTTGGCCATTGAAGCCCGCGTCGTGATCGCGTCGGTTGAAACCTACCTGAAATATGCCGAAGCAGTTGGCTTGACTGCTCAAGCTGCTGTTCCTTCAGCTTAATGAATTAGAGGCTAGGGCGAAACCGCCCTAGCCTCACTTTCGTAATCCTTTAGCCTCGCAGGAGGAGGTTCCGCGTGACTGCGCTCAAAAAACAATGGCAAGAGCTAAGAAGTCAGCGCCAACAAGAACTGGCCGATCGGCAGCAAACCGTCCGTGATGCCCTCGCATCATTTCAGCAAGAGCGGTATGCGATCGCGTCTCAACTTCGCGACGATCTCAGCCTATTTAAAACTGGCTTACAACAAGAAACCCAAACCTTTTTGGCAAGTTCCCAGCAGCAGCGTCAGGCCAATGCTCAACAAACAGCCGCAATGCTGCGCGATTTTGCCCAAGCGCTCCAGTTGGAAACCTCCGAGTTCCTGAGATTGGCCACCGCCGATCGATCGCTCATGGCCCAACAGCTAACCCAAGAGCTAAGCGCCTTCCACAGTCAGCTCAGCAACTCTGTGGCAGCCCTGCGTCACGCCTTGCAAGTAAAACTGTTGGAGATCCAAGCGGATGTGCAATCTCTGCAAGCGGAAACCCAACTAACCTTAAAAATTAACCAAGAAGAGCGTCTGCGTAAACGCGAACTGCTCATTCAAGACTTAGTCAACTTTACAGACGCGCTGCGTTCCACGGTTCATACCTATTTGGGTGAACTAGAATCGGTGCGACACGATCGCGCCCAGCAGTTGCGCGCATCCCTGCAAAGCGATCGCGACCAGCGGGCTGCCACCATGGATGCTCTATTCAACGACCTCAGCGAATTTCGAGGAGAGCTGCGCCAATTTTGCAGTGATTTGCGCGCCAATGTATGGGGTGGAGGCACTAGCTCTTCCACACCGGCCAAGCCAGCCAGCGCCAAAACGCCAGCAGCCGTCAAGCCCATGCCGGCCAAGGCTCAACCCAGCGTTAAGCCAGAACCGGTTAAGCCCAAACTAGCGAGCATTCCTAAGCCAGTCGCCAAGCCTGAGCCCGAAATCGCAGCGCCTGCACCTGTTGCCGCGTCGCCCGTCGCCACGTCAGTGTCGGCACCCGTCTCGTCGCCCGTCGCAGAGCCAGAAGTGGCCGCACCCGAAGTAGCTGCCGCGCCCGCAGTCGTCACGGTCGTTGACAAATCAGACGAAGCCAGCGCATCCGCTAAATCTGCACTGCGGGATGCAATGCAGCTTGAACAAGAAATCTACACGCACATCTATCAGGTCAAGGGTGCTCGTCTAACTGAAATCGAAACGGCACTCAACATCAATCGCTTTCAAGCCGTTGATGCTCTCCGTTCACTGATTAAGAAAGGTTTAATTACCCAACGCGATCGCATTTACCTGATTCAAGAGGAAGTTAGTCTGTGACTACCGTCTTAAAAGCCAGCCCCCGTCGCTTCGTCAATACCCCCGCAGTCGAGCGTGTGGCTACCCGTGCGTTACGCTACCTCCAGTCTGGGTTTTCCGTGCATCTGCGCGGCCCAGCAGGTACGGGCAAAACCACGATGGCCATGCACTTGGCCGATCTCCTCAGCCGCCCGATCATGCTGCTGTTTGGCGATGACGAATTCAAAACCTCTGACCTAATCGGCAACCAATCCGGCTATACCCGCAAAAAGGTAGTCGATAACTACATCCACAGCGTCGTCAAAGTAGAAGACGAGTTGCGCCAAAACTGGGTCGACTCGCGCCTCACTCTGGCCTGTCGGGAAGGGTTTACCTTGGTCTACGACGAGTTCAACCGCTCGCGTCCAGAGGTCAACAACGTCTTGTTGTCGGCCCTAGAAGAAAAGCTGCTCGTCCTCCCACCCAGCAACAACCGCGCCGAATATATCCGCGTCAACCCCAACTTCCGCGCCATCTTTACCTCTAACCCAGAGGAATACTGTGGCGTCCATTCTACTCAAGACGCGCTGCTCGATCGTCTAGTCACGATCAACATCCCCGAGCCTGATGAATTGACCCAGCAAGAAATTGCTATTCAAAAAACAGGCATCGATCGCGAAAGTGCACAAATCGTTGTCCGCCTAGTGCGCACCTATCGTCAGCGGACGGGGGCCGAAAAGTCGTCGGGCTTACGGTCGTGCCTGATGCTGTCGAAAGTGTGTCATGAGCACGGCATCGTCGCCACACCCGAAAACGCCGAATTCCGCGATATTTGCGGAGATGTGCTGCTTTCAAGGGCAGGGCTCAACCTCTCTGAAGCCACCCAAACCCTATGGGATGTCTTCAATGAAATGATTTGTGCTGGAGTCGATGCGCCGCCGGTTGCTGCCGATGACGACGTGCCGCCATTGGAAGTGCTTTCTGCTAAAGGATCAGCAGCCGTATCGCCTGCTGTATCACCGGCAGCGATCGCAGATGCCCCCGCCAACACCCCAGCAAACGCACCTGCAACCGACGCAATCGCAAGCGACACATCTGCAACTGATGAGTCTAGCGATACCCCTCCCTATGAGCAGGAGGTGTATGCCTACATGCAGCAACATCCAGAAGCCCGTTTGTCTGAAATCGAATCAGCGCTCAGCATTACCCGGTATCAAACCGTGAATGCGCTGCGCTCCCTTACCGAAAAAGGATTACTGGCTGATAACGGCACCAACCAGAGCCCTGCATACCGCCCCCGTGCCTCCAAAAAAGGGTGATAAACCATGATTGCTACCCCCCAAGCTCGTACTGCTACCGGAAATCGGGCGATCGCCACGGCCACTTCAGGCTCCACCCTAGCCGATGTGCTAGAACGAGTCCTCGATAAGGGCATTGTGATTGCTGGCGATATTTCCGTATCCGTTGGCTCCACCGAACTTCTCAGCATTCGCATTCGTCTGCTGATTTCTTCAGTCGACAAAGCGCGCGAAATTGGCATCAACTGGTGGGAGAGCGATCCCTACCTGAGCGGGCAATCGCAAAAGTTGATTGACGCCAACAACCAACTTCAGTCGCGCATCGAAAGCTTAGAAACTGAGCTAAAGGCCCTACGAGCTGGCAGTAGCAGTTAGCAGCAAACTGTACACTCTTGGCATTCCAACCTTGGGAATAGAACGGCAGTCGAGTGACCTTGCCCAAATGCACAGAGCGGGGACTGCACCCATGCTCCAGTTCCCCAACGAGTTGTGATGGAATGGAACGTCATGTTGACAAAACTGCGCCAAAGAATCGTTTAAGGCTTGCTCTAGGAACAGGCTTTAAACGATTCTTTGGTTTTTGGATCGCCTAAATTGAATCGACATTGAATCGACTAAGTTAGAGCAACGTGAGGAAAGCCCGATGATCACAATCAAAACTATGAAGCAGATCGCCACAGCCAGCGCGATCGCCAGCTTTCGGGCCAGCGATGCCACCCACGTCAGCACCGATAACGGCCGTCGGCTGTCGGCGATGGGCAAAACGCTAAGCCAAGAACAGCGGCGGCAGCGGCTCAAACAACGATGGCAAGCCCCGCGCCCCAGCCGATAACAAAACCAGCCGCTAACAAAACGAGTCATCTAGAAATCCTGAGTGCATCGTAAACGACCACAGAGCAAGCGTCTCGCCTGCCCAAAAGTTATTCCCGAATTTTTTCCCAAGTTTTACTGAGAGTCATAACGATGAGCCAATCTAAACCCCCGGTTGATTCTGAACACTACCGCCAAATGCTGGTTAAAGACGGAGAGCGTCGTTTTCGCGAGTGGCACAGCGCCTTTTTGCAATACCAACAGCGCTTTTTGCG
>DATNOW010000346.1:0-3161 GCA_036703515.1 Chroococcidiopsis sp. | reverse complement strand
GTCGCAAACTCTGCGCAACTTGTTGCAGCAGGTGCAGCAAGAGACGGGCAAAACGGCCCGCATCTGGTTTGTCGAAGATCGGCTCAAAACGCTGCTCACCGTGCAGTCTCAGCCCGATTTATCAACCGTGACGCTATTTTTGGCCGATTGGGGCTATAACACTGCCGCCGAGCGTCAGCAGGCCCAAGCCTCAGGGGATATTCGGCTGCTGTCGCTTGATACTTTTGCGCAGCCCTTTGGTGAATGGGTGGGAGTGGGAGTGGGAGAACGGGAGAAGGCGGGATGAATGCATGGTGTGTCATCCCACAGCCGATTACTTTTTCCAGGGCGATTTGGTGCCCATTTCGGTCAGGGCTGACCAAACCAAATAAACAATCAGCAGTCCGGCGCTGGCTAAGAAAATGGGCAAATCGTCTGGCATGAAATCGCCTGTAACTGTGATGGATAAAAGGACTGCTGGGCAAAGGGGCGATCGCCTGGCAAAGAAATTTTCAAAAAGTTGCTAATTTCCGGAATAAGTATGTTACTTTAGTATACGGCGTTTCAATTAACGCTTACACGGGTCGCTAACTCAACGGTAGAGTACTCGGCTTTTAACCGATTTGTTCCGGGTTCGAATCCCGGGCGACCCATTTTTTAGATAATCAACATGCGGCAATCCATCAATGGACTGCCGTTATTTGTAGTTTTTGGTGGCCTGCAAGCTGTTGCCTATGGCTCAGCTTTTTGGATGAAATAATCTTTGGGATGGAATGACCTGAAATGCCCAAGGGAGGGCGCACAGCGGTGCGCCCCTACCGAAAATCAGATTGAACAAAGAATCGGGTTGAACCGAGAATTGGGCTAACCAAAAAGGTTTAGGGGGAGGGCTGGAACCAGGGAATGATCGGATCTTGGGCGATGCGCTCAGCGACTTGGTAAGCCCCGTAGCGGTTGAGATGGCTGGGATCGGAGAAGTAGTCGTAGCCGGTGGGCCAGACTTCACCGAGGTCGCGGAAGATCAGCCCGCCTTGCTTGACGGCTACGGTCAGCATGTATTGCTTGAAGGTTTCCTCGTGCGCCATGCGGGTGGAATCGAGGTAGTCTTCAGTCAACGGCAGGTTGACGAACACCACCGGAATTTTTTTAGACCGAGTGAAGGCTAGGATGGCGTTGAGGGCGTCTTCTTGCTTGCCAACGATGCGGAAGTCTTCGTAGTCGCTATCGTAGGCTCCAGCCACCCTAGCGTATTGCTGGTAGTAGGTGGCGGGGTTAAACTGCACCGCCAGCGGCAAGAAGCCGTTGAGATCCATCAGATTTTGGTTGGCTCGCAGCAGCGACGATTCGTCGGGATTGTCGGCAGGATTGTCGGCGGGATTATCGGAAACCTGGGCTTCGGTGGTGGGGACGGGGGCGATCGCATCGACGCTGGTTTGGGCGTTGAGCGTCTGGGGGAATGCTCCGGTCAGCAGCGACTTGACCCACTGCTTGAGGCGATCGCGCTCGCCATAGACGGCTGAGCCTTTGCCTAGGGTCTGGCTAAACCAGCGATCGATGGTTTGATAGCTTTCGGTTAAGGATTTGCCGAAGCCGCCGCTGAGGGGAGCAGCCGCATCGTCTTTATCGGCGGCGGTGCTGCTGATGGGCTGCACGTCAGAGGCGGTCAAGGGAGGTAGCGCTCCAGACGACAGTTGCCGATAGCCTTCGGAGGCCGCGATGCCGTTGTAGGTGACATCCACCGTGCCGCTATTGAAAGCGCGGGCCCCATCGGCCCAGACAATCAGCCGAGGCAGTTGGTCAGGCGGCAGCAGGCGGCGCAGCAGCAGGTCGACGACCTGGGCGGTGGCCCCGTTGATGCCAAAGTTAAACACCTTGACATTGCGGTAGCCTAGGCGCGCCAGCGATTCTTCTAGGGCGACGGGGTCAACCCCACGCAGCGCCCTAGAGCTACCAACGACCAGCACATCCGGGGTGCCTTCTTGCTCGAGGTAGTGGTGGTAAACCTGGAGCTTTTCATCGAGCTGGCGGCTGTTGAAGGTGGGATAAAGCGGCTCCTCGGCTAAAACGGAGGCCACAAGCGATCGCACTTCTGGCGTTTGGGGGGTGTAGGGCAAATCCTCTGCCGGAGGCTGAGCGGCAGCCGGATCGCTGGGATCACTGTCCGTAGCCGATGGGGTTGGACTGGCCTCCGTGTCGGCCGTAAAGCCTGACATATCAAACAGTTTGTCGGGCTGGTCAGAATTTTCGGCAGAGTCGGTGGGGGTGGGTGGTTCGACAGGCTCACCAACCGAGGTAGGTGGTTCGACAGGCTCACCGACCGGAGAGGGGGTGTCGACACTTCGACCAAGCTCAGGGGCCCCAAGCTCACCCACCGGGGTGGCGGCGGTGGCGGCGTCGCTGGGGAGCGATCGCAACATTCGCCCAAAGCCCCAGTCCATTTGCAGCGCTAGCAAGAGCCCTACGGTACCCCAGACTGCGACTACACCTACGCCTTGATAGCTGGGCTTGGCGGGCGGCAGGGCCGGCATGTCTTGGGCATCGGCGATCGGGGTAAACAGGTAAGAGCGCACGAGAACGTGCTGAATGCCCTGCATTACCCGCTGGCTCCAGTTTGTCCAGGCGTTGCGCAGATCCTCCGGGGTGAGATCGGGGCGGAAAATGGTGTCGCCGGGCTGGGCGATTAGCTCGCCAACATAGGCATCGGTGGCGGCAAACTCTGGCGTGGCCTCGGGGACGAGGCGATCGCGGCTGACAAAATCTTTGCCATAGCTCCACAGCGGGCGGGCCTGTCCGGCTCTGCGCCCATAAACCCGCACGCCGGTAAATCCCGGTAGCTGGAGCTGCTTAAAGAACTGAGCCACGGTGGGCCCAACTTGATGCTGGGCTGGGCAGACCGGCGCATCGGTCATGACGTGCAGCAGATCGTGTTTGGGCAAGAGCTGGAGGCGGATGCCCCCAGTAGCCAGGTAACGATCGAGGTCAGGGTTGAGCAAGCGCTGCAACAGGAAGGCGATCGCCTCCCAGTCTTGCTGCTTGGCTAGGGCGATGGGCAACTCGGCCAGGGCGCTGTGCTTGGCAGCCGGAAGCTCTAGCCAATCGACCCAGTCGGGGGCCTCTTGACCGCTGATCAGCCCATAGATAGCCGCGGCCTGAATGCCCTGAGGGCCGAGGGTATCGAGTAA
>DATNOW010000345.1:0-11181 GCA_036703515.1 Chroococcidiopsis sp. | reverse complement strand
AAGGGTAAAAGGGGAGGGTGAGAGGGTGGGAGAGTGGGTGGGGTTATTTTTAGGGGTAGAGTCGGGGGTAGGCGTTGGGTTGGCTAAAGGTTTCGCAGTCGGGCTGCTCTCGAAACTCTGTCAGGATGAAGTGTCCTGTTTCAGGCCGGGTTTCAGACTGTGTCTCGAACTGGTAAGTTGCTTGAAAGCCGCAATGACCAGCGCCGCTGTAGCGATGGCTGAGGGATAGGACTTGGCTGTCGGCATCAAAATTTTGCCAACCAATCGTCATGCTTGATGTTCCAGCCACGACCTGCCGCTGAGTGCGGTCATAGGTGGGCAGCGTTACGGCTGTGATAGTTGGTTCATTAGCCGGTTCACTGGCGGGTTCAGTGTAAAGATAGTTCACCGTTGCGACCCAGTAGGGGCCAAGCCAACAGGGAATGGATACTAAAGATTGGGTGGGGGTGAGGCGATAGATGCTGATCCCATCGGCCATGGCGGGGAAGTTTGCGTAGTGCTGCTGTTGATCAAACTCGGTGATTTCGGGTGATGGGTCAGCCGTCGTGGCATTGAGCTGAACCCAATATTGCAAACAGCCGTCAAACATGGCAAAAGTTTGCTCTGGGTGCGATCGCAAGCTGGCTAACACAGCGGCATCGACGGATTCTCCGGGGGAGACTGACTCTAGAGCCGCCCGGTAAACTGCCTGACGCTGGGCATCCAAGCTAACCTCTAAGCTAATCAGGCTGAGGGCGACTCGGCTGGGCTGGGCAATGACGCGATCGCCGCCCGTGATACCAACCGTCGTTCCAACGACCAGACAGCCCAAAACCATAACCGTTTGACGCCAACCGCTAACCATAGCCGTAATCTATCCAAGACGTTTTCTGATAATCCCTAGTGATTACAGTATGGGATCGCGAAATTCCGCGTTGCCATGCCTGTTAGCCCCCTCCACAAAGTTCATATTTTCCTGTCAGAATCCCTGCGGAATCGGGCGATCGCTGTCTGTAGCTCTAGGCAAACTGTTTATTGCCCAAGAGTACGTTCGCTTAGCAAACATTCCAGGTTATGAATCGATCGCTGACCCTGCTATTGATTTTCGCGCTGATTTTTTGTGCAGGGGTGCTGGCGTTGAGCATTTATCCAGGGATGCTGCAAGGGTTTACGGTAATTTTGCTGTGTTTGCTGCTGCTGCTGGGTTTTGGCTTAGCGATCGCGATTTATTTTGTGAGGATTGTCTGGCAACAGCGGGGGCGATCGCGGCAAAGGATGCTGCTCCGTTTGGGGGCGATCGCGTTCATCTTTGTTGGCACCTATGGGCTGCTTAAGTTTTACGTGCCGCGTCGTCTAGCCTTTGCCCTATCGCGCCCGGCCTTTGAGCAATGGTTATTTAGCGATCCACCGTTACTGGCCGCGCCGCCCTTTGCCCCAGGCGAACCGCAGCCACCCATCCAACTGGGTGCCTATGTTTTTGATCAGGCGATCGCTGACCCCCGAGGTGGAGTCTATCTGCGCGTCAACTATCACGGAGACGGGCTGGGGCCTGATATCCTATCCTATGGTTTTGCCTATCAACCAAATCTGGAGGGCAGCCCGTTTGGCAATGCCTCCTATCAGATTTATGCGCTAGGTGATGGCTGGTACTGGTTTCAAGCCTCGGATGATTGGTAAACCTAAAGTCAATAGGGTGGTTCTAGCCATCAAAAATTGAAAATGCCCAGTCCCCAATGCTCAATGCCCCTCAACCCACAACTCCTGCATTCACCATGATTCTCAGCTCTGACAAAACGCGGCGTTTTCAACCTTGGCATCGTCTTGTGACTGGATTGCCCGGTTTACTGGGACTGTTGGCGATCGCCCCCCCAGCGTGGAGTGCAGAAGTCTGTGAGCCGATCCCGGTTGCGGATAACTTGGCATTGCCTTACTCATCCATACCTAACCTACCTTCAGCTTTAGTTCCATTCCCAGCATCCAATCGCAGTTCTAATCCTCCGCCATCGCTTGAATATATTCCGATAGTCCCTCTAGAGGTATCAGAGGCGATCGCCCGTCAAGACTATGACGCGATTGACTCCTTGCTTAGTGACCTGCCGCCCTTTGAGCAAGCCAATACCTTAATTGACATTGCCCGTCTAGAAAACTTCCAGGGCGATCGCGCTCGATTGCTCAACGATGCGCTGACCATTGCCCGATCGCTGCCTCCGGATCAGCCGCTGCCCTCTGACAGTGAGCGCGATTTTTTGCTGAGGGGAATATTTTTTGCCGCGTTTGAGGTCAATGAGGTCGACTTAGCGCTTCAAGCCTTACAAGAGCATTCCAGCCGCGAGCAACAAATTGAAATCCTTAGCAGAGTAGTTTGGAAGCCGCGTGCGCAAGGCAATTGGGACGCAGCGAATGCTCTTGAAGATCGGCTGTATACCTTGCTGACAAGCCAACCCGACTATCGAGCCGTGGGGCTGAGTCAGGTGGCTGCACTCTATGCCCAAACCCATCAGCCCGAAAAGTCGCAGCGCGCCTTTGCTGAGGCGATCGCCATGATTAGCGCTGTGGAACCCGGCGAACGCGAAGAAGCCGTGATGCAACGGGTTAGCGCTAACCTGATTGCCGCTGGGGAACTGGAACAGGCCGAGGAAATGATGCAGATCTTGCAAGACCCGGCCGAGCGGCAGGTGGATATGGCGATCGCCCTAGCCGAGCGCGGGCAGTATCGCGACAGCGTTGCTCGTGTTAGCCAGATTGATACTGCTGATCCGATGCAGCGAATGCCAGAACTGATTCGCCTGTTGGCGGAGCGCGGCCAGTTTAACTGTGCCCAGCAGGCGGCAATGTTAACAGAGCTGATCCCCGACAATTTGCGCTCTGTTAACCTCGATCTGGCCCTCGATTTGGCCAAAGCCGGGCGCGATTCCGAAGCTGTGGCCCTGCTCGTTAGCTGGCGCAACATCCGATCGGGAATGGAAGTGCTGCCTACTGTTACTGCATTGGTAGCGGCGGGAGAAGTGGATCTAGCCCATGACTGGGCTTTGGCGCTCCCGAACCCAAGCGATCGCCTGGAGCTTTTAGCAGCCCTTGCCCAAGTCCTCGCGCAAACCGGAGATCGCACTCGTGCGGCGGCTGTTTTGGCAGAAGCAGAGCAGGCCTCCCTGGAAGCGCTGAGAGCGCCCATTGAGGTATTCCCGCCCCTACAGCAATTCATGTTTCCCTCGTTGGCTCCGCCGATCCCTCTGCCGGCCCTGCCCGCGCTCCCCCCGTTCACAATCCCTCAACTTCCGCTGAGGCTCCCCAGTCAAGAAGCTGTCCCTCGCCCGATTCTTACCCCTGCTGAGGTTATTCCATCGCCCAGCCTGTTGTTATTACCGGATGCTGAACGACAGCGTTCTCTGGCGGCAGGCAACGATGCGCTGAGAGGAAAACAGCAGCAGCAGTTCGTTTCCCAATCGCCCCCCTCCAATGGGTCTGCCAATCCCATGCCAAATGTCTCCGACACTGTATTTCAAGTGGCTCCCCCAACACCCGAGCTGCAGCGGCAACGGCAGATATTATCTAGCCGCATCTTGGCCCCGGCTTATGATGCTGTTGGACAATCGCAGGTGGCGATCGCCCAACTCACCGGAGCGTTGCAACTCGTGTTGGCACCACTGCCCAGTCAAGAGTCGGATGATTTTGATGGAAACTACCAAGTCGTGCCGTTGCTGCAACAATACGCCCAGCTCAGCAATCCGCCGCTGGCCCCCCTGCTTAACCTCCGGCAGCAGATCTTGAGCGAACGGGCAGACAGTACCCAAACTTGGCGTCTAGGCGGTGTTGCCTACGGCTTTGCGCTGCTCGATGCTCCCGACGAAGCGTTGGCAACGCTGCCCTTTGCAGACTGCTCTGTCTTTGTGCAAGGGGCGATCGTGCTCAGCTTGGCCCGCCAGCAGAAAGTCGAGCAAGCCCTACAGTTGGCGGCGCAAATGACCCCTAGCGGTTACGATCGGATCATTGCTGAAACGTGGGTACAGCTTGTCGGCATCTTTGCCACCACGGGTCATACCGATGCGGCCGAACGCGTCATGACTGAAATTCTCAACCAACAGTATGGCAATATGCCATACAACTGGACTGCAGAGAGTCAACGCTATGGTGAGCAGCGCCTTTATCAATATGCACAGCGCTTGATTTTATCAACAGGCAGTGTCAGTTATTCTTATACAGATTACGCTGTCCCTGACTTTCAAGATTTAGACGCCAGGCTATCTCCTCAAGTCCAAGACTTAGGGGCCGTCGCAGAAATTGCCGTCACCAATGGCGATGTTGACCAAGCCTTAATGCTCTTGCGCGCCCTGCCATCCGATCGCGATCGCGCCCGAAGTTTGGCCCATCTCGCGATCGCCCTCCATGCGGCCAACCAAGCCAGCCATGCCGAAACCGCCCTAGCCGAAGCCGAGGCGATCGCCCAAAATCTGCCCAATCATTTTGGCAAAGTCCAAGTGCTGCTGGCTATCAGCGACGCGAGGCTCCAGATGGGCCAGCCCGATCGGGCATTGGCCCCCCTGGATCAAGCGTCCGAAATTTTAAGTGCAAACTTCTAAACTTGCTTTACGGACAAGCGTTGCCTGTGTAATCTCACAGCGACTTACCTTACCGCTGTCGTCAGTTAACTGCAGATAACGCTGCCCAACATCCGTTACCTGGAAACGCTGTCCGCCTACTTCTACCCAATCTCCAAAATCAATATGGGGCGGCAATGGCACAAAAACGCTTTCCGATCGCACCTGACGCTCAATGGCCTGTTCAACCAGCGAGAGCTGTAGTTCTAGTTCTTGAATCTGATCACGACGATGGATTCGCTCTTCCCAGTCGCGATGGCGGTTACTACCCGATAGCCCCAATTGGCGATCGCGCATCGGGAGGTTGGTATTGATCAACAGCCAATGTTTGGGTGTTAAAAAATCAGGGCCAATCTGAACATTCGGAGGTGCAATTTCACCGGCTTCACGAATTGCATTAATCTGTGCTACTAGACGCTCTTGCTCAGCTTGCAAATGAGGGCTAATCATACGCTAACAAACCCTTGGGACAGGTAATTAAACTAGATTGGTATATAGTGTTTGTTCCTTACAAACAAAAACTATATATCCGCAACAATAACAGTCTAAAAAATATTTTGTCTGCAATCTGTTAGCTAATGAAACAAAGTCATCAACAAACTAATAGTAATGATTTATCAGCCCCTCGGTCAGGCAATAGACTCAGATAATAGAGTTAGGTATTCGCAATAAAATGAAGAACTTAATTTTATGATTGCTGTCCGCCAAAGTCCGAAATCTCATATTCAAAGTTCTGTGCAACCAATGGTTAAGCGCGGGATATCTTGGCTAGGCACAACCGTTTTGGGGCTCAGTATGGCGATCGCCCCAGCTCTAGCCCAAGATGCAGATCCGTCGCTAGAATCTCCCACAGAGCCGCCTATAGAACGGGTGCGGCTGGTGATTCCCACCCTGCCCCCCAGCTTACAGCTAGAAGCAGCGACTCCTGCTGAAATTCCAGGGGTTGCACGTCCCTACTGCTTCGATCAGGGGCAGTTTAGCTTAAATGCCTGCGCGGTCAGATGGGCTGAGACCAGTGAGTTTTTGCGATCGCAAATTTCCACCGACTTTGCCCAACAGTTTGACGAAAATATGCAGATAGAATTTGCTGTCATCGAGCGTCTCTGGTCTGACTTTCGTGATCTGCACTGCGGGGCAATGACTTCACCATTTATGGGCAGTTCTAGCTATCGAATGCTCTACCATAACTGCGTGGCCACCGTTACCAACGACCGAATTGCCGATATCCAACAGTGGGGCACCCCCACAGCCCCCGCCATCCAATCACGGTATCGTTTACAGGCTATATTGCGCTTTTTTGACATCACGGCTTTGCCCGCCCAGCGCCAGTGGGAACGCTACCAAACCCGCCACTGCCGGTTTGAAGCGCAGCTTTTTGGCGATCGCCCTGACCAAGAGCGCCAGTGTTACCATCGCCTCACCGAAAGCCGCATTCTTCAGCTGCAAGGCTGGAGTGCGTTGCGATAGCATTTTGTTTATTGGTGATTTACTGACTGGTGACTTGTTTGTTAGTGACTTGTTTACTGACGACTTGCCTATTTACAACTTGCCTATTGGCGACGAGGCACCAGCGCCGCACCCAAAAACATGGCGAGCTGCGTAGCGACAATGCTCGGCCCCGATGGCAAGTTAAAGCCAGCCGAAATGATCATGCCCAATACTGCACTCAGCGCGCCTAAGCCAGCCGACAGCACGACATAGTTGGTAAAGGTGCGGCAGAGTAACCGAGCGGCGCAGGCTGGAATCACGACAAAGGCGCTGACCAGGAGTGCCCCGATTGCCTTAATGGAAATGCCGACCACGAGTGACAACAACACGGCAAACGCAGTGCGATGGTATGAAACAGACACACCACGGGCGATCGCCAGGGGTTCATTTAAAGTCAGCAGCATCTGCGTGCGCAACGTTAAGCCAATGAATACTGTGCAGATGATGAGCAACGCAGCGCTAACGATTAAGTCAAATTCTCGAACGGCTAAAATGTCGCCAAATAGTAGGCTATCAATCCCGCCTTTATATTGGTCAACGAAGCTCAGCACAATGATGGCGATCGCTAACGAGGATGAATAAATAATGTTGAGTAACGCATCTGTCCATAGCTGCGTTTTCTCTAAAAGATACGTTACAGCTAACGCAAAAAAGATCGCAAAAGGTAACAATACAACCGACGGGCTCAGCCCAAACAATAGACCAATACTGATTCCTAGCAATGCCGAATGCCCCAGGGCATCACCAAAAAACGAGAGCTGCCGCAAAATCGTAAAGCTGCCCAGCATTCCGCCCATCAGACCTGTGAGCACTCCACCGATTACGGCCCGCTGCATAAATGGAAGTTGGAATAGTTCAACAATGCGGCTGAGCTCGGCTGGGAGGGACATAGGGGGAAGTTGGGAGGATAGGAGGGGGCGTGCTGGGGGTTGGTGAGCGTAGCCGAACCAACCACACACCTAATGCTGATGGCGATATCTGACAAACTCAGAGCCATAGGCGGCCGAAAGATTTTCGGGGGAGAGGGCGACTTCGGGGATGCCTTGGCATAACAAAGAGCGGTTTAGGCAGAGGACGCGATCGCAATGTCGTCGCACCATATCGAGATCGTGGGAAACCTGCAAAATCGCCCAGCCTTGCTCTTGTTTGAGTTGATAGAGCAACTGATAAAATTCGGATTCGCCGCGCACATCGAGCCCGGCTGGGGCTTCGTCTAAAATCAGCAGCCGTCGAGGAGAAACCAAACAATAGGCCAGCAGCACCCGCTTAGTTTCGCCACCGGATAGGCCGCTGATCAGTTGATGGCGCAACGGTAGAGCATCTACCCGCGCCAGCGCGTCGCGAATCGCCTGTCTGCGCTTTGTTGCGTTTGCCCACGGCACCTGCCAGCCCAGCTGATCCCAGCCTAAGCCCACCAGTTCTCCGACGGTCATGGGAATGCGGCGATCGAAGAGAAAATTTTGCGGCAGGTAGGCGATCTGGTGGCGGATGCGGCGAGGCAGCGCCCCCGACAGGCTGACCGGATGGCCAAGGATATAAATCGATCCCGATTGCCGTGGCAAAATTCCCAGGAGCGCTTGCACCAGGGTACTTTTGCCGGCACCGTTGGGGCCAACGATCGCGGTGTCTGTGCCTGCCTCTAGAATGAATGACACATTCTGCACGGCGGCATGGGTTTCGCGATAGACGGTCAGTTGCTCAACGGCAAGTATGGCTTCTCTCACAGGGCACCTCGTTGGCATCGATCCATAAGGATAGCAACTGGGCAACGCCGACTGATTCGTTTACCCAGCTTTTTATTGGTCATTAGTTGTTTCCTGTCCCCTCAAAGGCGGTCACTAAGCTCTGGACGTTTTGCCGCATGGTCGCGAAGTAATAATTGGGCTCTAGAGCGTTTGGGCCGCCTGTTTCCATCGAGTCAAAGACGCTAATTGTCACCCCCAAATCGTTTGCTAGAGCTGATAGTGAATCTTCGCTCGCTTGAGGTTCGGTCAAAATAGTCTTCAAGTTCATGGTTTTGACTTGGTCAGACACGCGTTTGATATCGTCGGGGGAAAGCTTTTCATCGGGCACGTCGACTAGAAAAGCTGCTTTTAATTCGTAGCTTTGGGCAAAGTAGGGGGCAAAGTCATGGAAGGCGATAAAGGTCTTGCCAGTATAGGGTTGCAGTGTAGCCGTGATTTCGGCATCTAGGGCTTGCAGTTGCTCGATGTAGGCGGTGGCGTTGGCGGTATACTCGGCGCGCCCTTCGGGATCAGCGGCGATCAGCCCATCGCGAATGTTTTCGACTTGCTCGATGGCCCGTTTGGGATCAAGCCAGAGATGGGGATTGTCTTCTCCGGCGTGTTGATGTCCGCCCTGTTCCTGATCTTCAGCGTGATCGTGCGTTTCATCTTCGGCATGACCTTCTATGGCTTCGTTAGAAATGGTGGCAATGCCTTCACTGGAGTTGACGATGGCCAGATTGGGGTTTTCGGCATTGGCGACGAGATCATCCAAAAACTCTTCCATTTCTAGCCCGTTTTGCACCAGCACGTCGGCTTCGGCTAGTCGCTGTACGTCGTCGGGTTTGGCTTGGTAGTCGTGGGGGCCAACATTGGTTGGCAGCAGTTGTGTCACCTCAGCGCGATCGCCTGCTACGGCCTTAGTAAACTGGGTGATCGGCAAAAACGTCGTCACGACTTGCAGTTCTGCTTCGTCTCCAGTGGCAGTATTGGCAGGGGATGTAGTGTTTTGCGAGACAGGATTAGCCGTACAGCTTCCGAGGCTGAGGGCGATCGCCGATAGGGTTGCAAGCGACAGCCGCTGTGCCACTGCCTTAGAGCTGTTGGGGGTATGGGGGGCGCTGGATGCGTTAGACGGGTTGGATACCTTGGCACGATTCCAACCAAACTTTAAATCAGCCATTCTGCCTATCCTCAGGAGGGCTTTTCAAAACTGCTTTGAGAATGATTCTCATTCGCTCATTCTACCGCACGGATCAGAAAATCGGCGTCGCATTGTTAAAAACAGTCTTTAAAGAACCGTGAACAGTGAACTCTGGATGGTGTGTACTGCTCCAAACAACAATTGGGGCCCTTGCTCAGCAAGGGCCCCAATTTGTCCAGTGGTATATCTATATATCTAGCGGATCTATCTATCCTTGGGCGCTACTGCCCGTACCACTCTTGCCGCCACTGGATCATCTGATCAATCTCTTGCTGCTGGCTTTCTAAAATCGACTGGGCCAGCGTTTTAATTTCAGGGCGATCGCTGGCTAGGGCCTGTTGGGCCATCTCTAGCGCGCCTTGGTGGTGGGGAATCATCGCGTTGATGAATCGCAGATCAAACTGATCATCAGCAGCACCCAGATCTCCGGCCATCATCATGTTAGAGCGCATTTCCTCGGTCATGGGCATCGTGTGACCCATTTCGGCGCTATACATCATCGGTTCATCGCCAGCGTTGGGATACCACGCGCTGCGCCATTGCTTGAGTTCAGCAATTTCTTTTTCTTGAGCGCTAATGATCGCTTCTGCCAACTGGCGAATTTCGGGACGGGTCGATTTCTCTAGGGCTTCTTGGGCCATGGCGATCGCCCCTTCATGATGCGGCACCATTCCGTCGATAAACCGCAAGTCAAAGTTTTCATCGGTTGGGCCAAGATCCATGCTCATCGTGCTGCCGTGATCCATCGGCATGTTGCTGGTACCCATACCACTGCCACTATTAGGGCTACCCATGGAGCCATGATCCATCTGGGCCATGCTGCCATCGCTGGGGCTGCTGGCATCACTAGCTTGTGCAGAAGGTTTACCACTACAGGCCGCTAGGCTCACAAGCGCTAGGGGAAGTACTCCAAACCGCATCAATGAAGCAATGCCTTTTTGGAAAACTGTCATAGTCTGCTTACCTTGCAATACAACTAAAAGGTCTGTCACGTTTCTTCAACAATCATGACAGACAAAATTAAAATCAGGATGAAATTTAATAGCTTTGCCCAAAACCAGTCTTTAGAGGTAGTTAAGACGTCCTTCAATACGGTTTTCAATACGGCCTTTTAAAGTGGCCTTTAAGGCGGTGTTTAAGACCGCAGCAGAGAAAATAGCTTCCCACATATGTCGATCTACACATTCCGCAAAGTTGCCGTAACGCCGTGCCCAGAGGGAATTTGGCGGAAGTGCAAAAAAATTCTGATCACCCCTTGACTCTCTAGTGAACTGGAGACTCCATGATAGGAGCAGTTGCAAAGCAAAAGGATTTGAATCATGACTCTCGAACTCACAGTTCCCAACATGGCGTGTTCAGCTTGTGGAGATACCATCACCAAAGCTATCCAAGCCCTTGATCCTACGGCGACGGTCGAAACCGATCCCAAAACCAAGCGGGTCAGTGTAGAAAGCCAGGCGGTGGACGCTGATATCAAACAAGCGATCGCCAACGCGGGTTATACCGTTGCTTAAAATCATTCCCGCAGATTATTCCTACAAATCTTCATACGGTGTGCAACTTTGCTGAATTCCCTCACCGTTCGGCTGAGCGCTCACGCCGAAGCCCTAAATCCCTCTCCCAGAACGGGAGAGGGACTTTGAAAAACTCTGGCTCTCCTTCTCCCCACTTGGGAGAAGGGGGTGGGGGATGAGGGCAGATTGAAAGTTCCACATCGCGTAATCCTCTCTACCGATCATCGAGGAGTGAAATCCATGGAACAAACAACGCTAAGACTACGGGGCATGAGCTGTGCCTCCTGCGCCAACCATATTGAAGAGGCGATCCGCTCGGTGCCCGGTGTTGAGGCCTGCAACGTCAACTTTGGGGCTGAGCAAGCCGCCGTGACTTACAACCCCAGCCAGACTAATGTTGCTGCTATTCAGACAGCCGTTGACGATGCGGGTTATTCCGCCCAACCGATCAACGACGATGTTTTGGCCGCAGACGATGATGCCGAACAGCGAGAGCGCCACGCCGAACACCAAAAGCTAACCCGTAAAGTCTGGCTGAGTGGTGCCGTTAGTGCGGTTTTGGTCATCGGTTCCTTCCCGGCCATGACGGGGCTATCGATTCCTTACTTCCCGATGTGGCTGCACAACCCCTGGCTGCAACTGGTGTTAACGGCTCCGGTTTTGGCTTGGTCGGGCAG
>DATNOW010000344.1:0-5768 GCA_036703515.1 Chroococcidiopsis sp. | reverse complement strand
CTAGCCACTGCTTTTCACCGTGGGAAAGCAGGGCCGCTTTCAGATCCGACTTATGGCTCAAGCCAATGGTTTCGAGCAGCCCCGATACGGTGCGCCGTTCTGCCGGAGGGGTGGGCTTAAACAGAGTCGAAAATACGTTTTTGCTGCGATTACACGACAGCTCTAAGTTTTCGCGGGGGGTCAAGTTGAGGTAGACGCGAGGCGTCTGAAACTTGCGCCCGACGCCAAATCGAGCAATTTGGTGCTCAGACAGCGATCGCACATTGCGCCCCTTCAGCAGCACCCGCCCAATTGTCGGCTTGACCTTGCCTGTAATCACATCGAGGAACGTCGTTTTCCCAGCCCCGTTGGGGCCAATGATCACCCGCAGTTCCCCAGTATCCATGCTGAAATTGAGATTGTTTAACGCTTTGAAGCCATCAAAGCTCACCGTTAAATCCTCAATCTCCAAGATTTTTCCGTTCATATTGAACCTCAGGATCCTCTTCTAGTCTGGGGTAAGTGGACACAGGCTTGGGAAATCCGAACAGGGCTCGAATAAAATCGACCGTCTCAGCCTTAAACAGACCGACGATTCCAGCGGGCAGCACCAGCACCACCAGCAAAAACAAACCGCCCTGGAAAAATAGCCAGATGTCGGGAAACTTTTCGCTCAGCAGACTCTTGCCAAAATTAACCAGCAGCGTGCCCACCACTGCGCCGATCAGCGTAGCGCGACCGCCCACCGCAACCCAAATCACCATCTCAATCGAGAAGGCAATATCCATCGCCTTAGGTGAAATAATGCCCGACTGGAGGGTAAACATCGCCCCCGCTAGACCGGCCAAACCGCCAGAGATGGCAAAGACCAAGACCTTAAAGCCGGTTGGATCATAGCCCGTAAAGCGAGTGCGGCTTTCGTCATCGCGAATCGCCACCAGCAATCGCCCAAATCGCCCCGAAGTCAGCCATCGACACAGCACATACGCGCCGACCAGCAGCGCCACCGTTGCGATATAGATCGTCCGTTGGGTCTCGGGTGCTGAGACCTTAGCGCCCAGCAGGGTGTTGAAATCGGTCAAGCCGTTGGTGCCGTTAATCAGCTTTTGCTGCCCGTTAAACAGGTTAAAAAAGATGATTGTCATCGCCTGGGTGAGGATGGAAAAATACACCCCCCGGATGCGGTTGCGGAAGACAAGATAGCCCAAAAAGGCCGCTACTACAGCGGGCACGATCATCAAGGCCAGGGCCGAAAACGTAAAGGAATGGAACGGCTGCCAAAACCACGGCAGTTCGGTCACCCCATACAGCGACATAAACTCTGGCAGCTTTACGCTGGCATCCGCCGGGATTTGCAGCTTCATGTGCATCGCTAGGGCATAGCCGCCCAAGGCAAAAAACACGCCGTGTCCCAAACTCAGCAAGCCGGTATAGCCCCAGATTAAGTCAATCCCCAGCGCCACAATCGCCAGCGATAAAAACCGCCCCATCAGGTTCATGCGGAACTGAGACAACAGCAGCGGCACCACAAACATGAAAAGCAGGGCAATCACAACCACGATTGCCGCTTCGATCAATAGCGATCGCGACTTCGACCCCCCTAAGCTCTGTTGTTCAACCGTCCCTTGTGCCGTCATTCAACCCTCCAATAACCATCCCAGAACTTATGCGTCAACCGTGCGACCCTTCTGCGGGAACAGCCCAGCCGGGCGGAACTGCAAAAAGGTAACAATCAGCGCAAAGACCATTACCCTTGCCATGCTGGTGGTGGCAAAAAAGGTGAAGAAATCCACCAAGGGTTGAAACTTCGTCAAGAATGACAAAGTTCCTGTCCCGATAATGTATTCAGTAATGCCAATCGCCATGGCACCCACCACCGTACCGACCAGTTTGCCGACTCCACCGACTACGACCACCATGAAGGTATTGACGATGTAGTTTTGCCCGGTGTTGGGGCCAACGGAGCCCAGCAGGCTAACGGCACATCCGGCGATGCCAGCTAGACCTGAACCCAGCGCAAAGGTGAGCGCGTCTACCTTTTGGGTCGGAATGCCCAAACAAGCGCTCATATTCCGGTTTTGGGTGACGGCCCGAATGCGCAGACCCCACGGCGTTTTGTTGAGAAATAGATAGATGCCCAGGACACACAGCACCGTCAAAATCATGATGAAGATGCGCGTGCTCGACAGCTGATAGTCGCCGATGGGAATGCCACCCCTGAGCCATTTGGGAGCCGTTACGTCTTGGTTGGTGGCCCCAAACCAGGGTTTGGTGACAACCAGCGCGTAGGTTTTGGCTAGCACCGCGCCGACGGTAAAGGATATTGCCGACGACAGCGGCAGCAAGATGGCGATCGCCAGCGGCTGACGCTGTTCAAAATCAGACCGACGCTTGAGCAGCCACATGCCGCCAAAAAACAGCAGGCAAAAGACCGTTAAGCCAGCAATCATCACCCAATTTACGCTGCGCACAAACTGCTGCAAAATCAGGCTGACGCCCCAGGTGGCCAGCAGCGTCTCTAGCGGTCGCCCATAGAGGAACCTGACCACCCCTCGCTCTAACACCAGCCCCATCAATGCGGCCACGATGAAAGAGGCAATCAGGGCAAAGAAGATGTAAGTGTTAAACAGGGCTTCGTTATTAAACGACTTAAACAGCCATTGCACCACGCAGGTTGTGTAGGCCCCCAGCATCATTAGCTCACCGTGGGCCATGTTAATCACGCCCATCAAACCAAACACGATGGACAGCCCTAACGCAGCCAATAGCAAAATTGAGCCAATGCTTAACCCGTTAAACAAGCCGTCTAAAAAACTTAACAAGCGCCGGCCCCCTCTTGTGAATAGACCTGTGAATAGACCTGAACGGTGAATAAACCTAAACGGTAGCTCAAGCAACCTGCGCGATTGCAGCGACTCCGATCAACAAAAAATCTGCAAAAACTAGCGGCCCTATAGACCCGCTATGGGCGATCGCCCCATGCTTCAACGAGCCTAGGGCGCAAGAATCCTAAGGCGCAATCACGGTAGAGGTCGTTCTAATGCTCTGCTGGCGATCGAACACTACCAGACACAACAGAGTTAGACGTACAGCGCTCTCCGAAAAATCTCTAAAAATGCCTAAAACAATGCTCAGGGATTAGAGGCAGCGCAACCAATCCCTGAGCATGGCTTACCAATCTCTAGATCTTGTACTTGCCAGGATCATCAACATCGGTCTTCGTCCAGTCGCAAGCGAAACCTTTGGTTTCAGCAACATACTGGTTCCAGGGTACGGGATCAACCGGTGCAGGCGTAGCGAAGACGATCTCAAACAGACCATCATCGCGCACTTCACCAATCCGAACGGTCTTGGAGATGTGGTGGTTGGGGAACATCTTGACCGGCCCTTCCGGTGCATCAAACTCTTGACCGTAGGCGGCTTCGCGTACAGCTTCGAGGTCGGTCGGCGTTCCAGCAGCACCGGCTTTTTCAACCGCTTGCTTCCAGATGTTGACCGAGATGTAGCCAGCTTCCATGGGGTCGTTGGTTACGCGAGTATCGCCATACTCTTTCTTGAAGGCTTCGACGTAGGCGGTGTTGGCGGGCGTGTCAACGGTCATGAAGTAGTTCCATGCCGCATAGTGACCGAGCAAGTATTCCTTACCGATGGCCTGCACTTCTTCTTCTGCGATACTGACCGACATGGTGGGGTACTTATCGGGAGTTAGACCGGCACCTTGCAGCTGCTTGAAGAAGGCAACGTTGCTGTCGCCGTTGAGCGTGTTGTAGATCACGCCGCCATTGGGTAGAGCAGAACGCAGCTTGGCGATGATGGGCGCAACTTCCGTGCTGCCCAGGGGAAGGTAGTCTTCACCCACCGTCTTGCCACCTTTGGCTTCGAGTTGAGCCTTGATGATGGTGTTGGCGGTACGCGGGAAGACGTAGTCAGAACCAACGAGGTAGAAGTCTTTGCCTTTGTTTTCCAGCAGCCAGTCAACCGACGGCTCGATTTGCTGGTTGGGGGCAGCACCGGTGTAGAAGATGTTCTTAGAACATTCTTGACCTTCATACTGCACAGGATAGTAAAGCATGTGGTTCTTCTCTTCGAAGACTGGCAACACAGCTTTGCGGCTTGCTGAAGTCCAGCAGCCAAAGATAACAACAACCTGGTCTTCTTCGATCAGCTTTTTCGCTTTCTCTGCGAAAGTCGGCCAGTCAGATGCGCCGTCTTCTAGCACAGCCTCGATTTGCTTGCCGAGAACCCCACCCGCTTCATTAATTTGCTTGATCGCAAGCTGGGTGGAATCAACCACACTCTTCTCAGAGATGGCCATGGTGCCACTCAGGGAGTGGAGAATCCCCACCTTGATGGTTTCTCCACTAGCTGCAGGCGATTCGGCTGCAGGAGACTCCCCAGCGGGAGATTCGGTAGATTCTGGCGCGCTGGCACATGCTTTCAACAACATGCTGGTTCCCAATGCAGCGGAACCATAGACCAGGAATTTACGGCGACCAAATAGCCTTGTCATGGACTTTCACTACTCCTCAACTAAGCAGGGGCACGAGATTAATAACTTAAAAAAAAATACTTAGACAGGTCAGATACTAGGTCTGAGATAGTCAGAAATTTGTATTGAAGGCTACATTTTGTTATTCTCTGGCCGCAAATGGGAGCGTGATGCGATCGCTCAATGGCTCTAGATGGCGACGATCGACGGCTTGTAACCTTAGAAACAAAACGTTTTCAGGAGGCGTTAACGTTTTGTAAACCTTTTGTTAACCTAGTTAAGACTTGGGAACATTAATTTGCAATATCCGTCTCCAGCGTTGGTTTCCAATGTCGGTTTCTGGTGTCGGTTTCTGATGCCAGTTTCCGATGCCAGTTTCCGATGTCGGTTTCCATTGAGGAATTGAGAGGAATTGAAATTAGGGAAGGGGCCGCGTTGGGAAGGGGCGAGTTTTGCCTAGAGCTTTTCGGGCAGAGCAAATTTATCGGCTAAACCCGCCCGTACCGTCAGCGGTTTTACTGAATCCACGATCCTTAGTCGAGGATGGCGAAATTAGCCGCAACCAGCGTGGGCTTGGTGGACAGTGTGGCAAACAACTGTGCAGTTTCGCCAAAGACACCCGTCTTATAAAACAGGCGGCCAGATCCCTGGCTATAGATAATGCGGGCATTGCTTGTCGGCACAAACAGATCGTTGGCGACCACCGAAAATTCACTGCTGATGTTAAAACCACGCCCCACTGAGCTGGTTAAGGCTGTAAAGGTGTCTTTATCAAGTACAATCGCATCGACGTTAATTTCAAAATCGCTGATCACATCGTTGCCCGCAATCTCAGTCGTGGTAAAAGCGGTTCCCAAGTCAAAGAAAAACACGTCAGCGCCTAATCCGCCCGTCAGCGTATCGGTGCCGATGCCGCCCACCAGTCCGTCGTCACCAGTGCCGCCTACCAGGGTATCGTTTCCGCCTTGCCCCGCCAGCACGTCGCTGCCAGCTTCGCCCAATAGCGTATCGGCCCCGTTATCGCCCACTAGTCCGTCATCCCCATCGCCACCGCTGATGGTGTTGTCTAAACTGTTCCCTCCAATAACGTTGTTGAGTGCATTGCCAGTGCCGCTGAGCGCGATTCCCTCCAGCAACAGGTTTTCGACCTGGGGGGCATTGACCAGAGAATAGTCGACCTGGGTTGAAATGGCATCGACGCCTTGATTGGCTGCTTCGATGACGCGGTCATTGATGTGATCGACAAAGTACGTATCATCGCCCAAACCGCCGTTGAGCTGGTCGATCCCCGCACCGCCAT
>DATNOW010000343.1:0-3046 GCA_036703515.1 Chroococcidiopsis sp. | reverse complement strand
ATGGTGTCGCGCTTGTTTCGCCAGCATCCCGACCTCCAGTTTGCCCATCCTTACCATGCCTCGATTGACGACAGCGTGCTGCACATTTTGCAGCAGGAACCGCAGTGGCGTGTGGTAGACCTGCCCGACATCGCCATTTTGCACTATGGCTATGCCCCAGGGGCGATCGCCAGTCGCAATAAGCTGGAAAAAGCCCGACTTAGCATGGAGCGGTTTTTGGCTGAGCACCCCGGAGATGCTTACACCTGTAGTAAGCTGGGTGCGCTCTACCTGCAAATCGACCGGATTAACGACGGCATTGAGCTATTAGAACGAGGGCTCAAGTCTGGGCAACCCGAAGCCCCAGTCCTCTATGAACTGCACTATCACCTCGGTATTGCCTATAGCCGCCTCAAGCATGCTGCCCAGGCCGCCCAACACTATCAGCTGGCGATCGCACAGCCAATTGTCGAACGGCTTAAGCTGGGCGCACTCAACAACCTTGGCAGCTTGCGCAAAGCAACCGGTGACCTGACGGGGGCAAAACTAGCCTTTGAGTCAGCTCTGGCGATCGCCCCTGACTTTGCCACCGCCCACAATAATCTCGGCATGACTCTCAAAGCCTTAGGCAAACTGCCCGACGCGATCGCCCACTATCAGCAGGCGATCGCCCTCAACCCCGACTATGCCGACGCTCAGCAAAACCTCGCCGTTGCCCTGCTCAAGCTAGGGCGCGTTCCCGAAAGCATGGCCCACTTTCAGCAGGCGATCGCCCTCCACCAGCAGCACAACCCACCCGAAGCCCAACGCCTTCGCGAAGGACTACTACAAATGGGGTTCCAGTTGAGTTAACAGCAGGCAAGAGATCCCTTCCCCCTTTACCCTGCCATGCAGGCAAGATGCCTGCGCCACGTCCTTCACCTTTCACCCTTTACCCTTTTCTCTGCTGTTCACACGCGGGCAAGATGCCCGCACCACGTATTCCCTCCCTCTCCCTCCCTCTCCCTCCCTCTCTCCCTCCCCTCCTCCATGCCATCCCTCGACCTCCTGCTTACCCACGCCACTCTGCCTGACGGTTCCACAGCCCATGTTGGGATCGCAGCCGGGGCGATCGCCTCCATTCAGCCGGTCGATCCGTCTGCCAACCCGCTCACCGACATATCCGCGATCCCAGCGACCACAACCCTCGACTTGACGGGTGATTTGCTCTGTCCAGGGTTGATTGACGGGCACATTCACCTCGACAAAACGTTCCTGGGGGCAGGCTGGGTGCCTCATGTGCCGGGTGGCACGGTGCGCGAACGGATCGCCGCTGAAAAGCAGGTGCTCAAACAGCTCACTGTCCCTGTTGAGACAAGGGCCGCCGCGCTGGCTGACCTGGCGTTGAGCCACGGGTCTACCACGCTCCGCACCCATGTTGATATCGACCCAGAAGTTGGGCTGAGCAACCTCCACGCCGTTTTAGCCGTCAAAGAACAGTATCGCGATCGCCTGACGATTCAAATTGTGGCCTTCCCCCAGAGTGGCGTGATCTCCTGCCCAGGCACCCTAGACTTGCTGGATGCGGCCATCCAAGAAGGGGCTGACCTCGTGGGGGGGCTTGATCCCGCCGGCATCGATAACGATATCGCGGGGCAGCTAGACGGCCTGTTTGCCATTGCCGAACACCGCGGCGTGGGGATCGACATCCACCTCCATGATCCCGACCATCTGGGCGTTTATGAGCTTCACCAAATTGCTGAGCGCACCCAAGCCCTCGGCCTTGGCGGGCGGGTTGCCGTCAGCCATGCCTATGCCTTGGGGATGGTGCCCCGTGCCGTCATGGCGGCCGCTGCCGATCGCCTGGCCCAAGCCGGGGTTGCCATTATGACCAACGCACCGGGCACCCACGGTTTCCCGCCCGTGACTGCCCTCCGGGCCGCTGGCGTCACCGTCTTTGCCGGGTCAGACAATATCCGCGATGCTTGGTGGCCCTTTGGCAATGGCGACATGCTTGATCGGGCCGCCATCATTGCCTATCGATCGGGGTTTTATACCGACGCTGAGCTGGGCTCGGCCTTTGAATTGACCACGACCAGTGCAGCTCAGGCGCTAGGCTTAGGCCCCTACGGGCTGGTGGTCGGGGCTCCGGCCGATTTGGTTGTGATGGCGGCCCAGTCAATCCCCGAAGCGGTGGTGGCTCGCCCGGTGCGGAAGTGGGTTTTCAAAGCCGGTCAGCCAGTCGCGCAGCCCGTCGTGCAGCCCGTCGTGCAGCAGGGGTAGGCGATCGCCCATTATGGATTTGTTTGAGCAGCACCGTCAGCACCGCACCCAAGCCGAAGCGCCCCTCGCGGCGCGAATGCGCCCGCGCACCCTGGCCGACTACGTTGGGCAAGACCACATGCTGGGCCCAGGACGACTGCTGCGCCGCGCCATTCAGGCCGATCAGCTATCGTCGCTGATTTTTTATGGTCCGCCAGGCACGGGTAAAACCACCCTGGCTATGGTGATCGCCAACACCACCCAAGCCCATTTCATTTCGATCAATGCGGTGCTGGCCGGGGTGAAGGAAATTCGGGAGGCGATCGCCACGGCCCAAGACAGGCGCGGCCTCTACGGTCAGCGGACGATTTTGTTTGTTGATGAGGTGCATCGGTTTAACAAAGCGCAGCAGGATGCGCTGTTGCCGTGGGTAGAAAACGGTACGGTGATTTTGATTGGGGCGACGACCGAAAACCCCTACTTTGAAGTCAACAAGGCCCTCGTCAGCCGCTCTCGGGTTTTTCAACTGAAGCCGCTGACCGAAGCCGACCTGCGCCAAGTGGTAGCCCAAGCGCTGGGGGATAGCGATCGCGGCTATGGCAAGCTGAGCATTGACCTAGCGCCCGATGCCCTCGATCACTGGGTGAATGTGGCCAATGGCGACGCCCGCGCCCTGCTCAACGCTGTCGAGCTAGCGGTGGAAACCACCCCACCCGACGACAGCGGCACCATAGCCATCACCCTGGATGTGGCCGAAGAGTCGATTCAGCGGCGGGCTGTGCTCTACGACAAAGAAGGCGACGCCCACTTTGACACCATCAGCGCC
>DATNOW010000342.1:0-12032 GCA_036703515.1 Chroococcidiopsis sp. | reverse complement strand
GGCCATTGAAGGCGCAATGGCAGAAGTAACGGGAGGCGCGATCGCCGCTTTTGAGGAATGGCCGCCGATCCCCACGATCAGCAGCACCATCAGTCCCCCCAGACCCAATGCAATTGCCCGTTTCAGCTTGCCATTAATCGTCATATTCACACTCTCCTACCGATGACAAATCCTGGTTTGGCGATCGCCCTATCAATTCACAACTTCAATTCACCAATTCAATTTACCGATATGACATTAACCACCCCGTCAATTCAGTTTTTTGAAGGGATCTCCGAAGATCTCAGCAACGTCAGCCTGCGCCGCAACCGCAACTCTGGCAACCGCATTGTGCTAATGACCTTTGATACCCTCAACGCCCTCGATCGGTTTAATAGCTTCACCAAACGGTTTAATAACGCCATCAAACTAATCGATTCTGAAGGAGAAATCAGCATCGAACCATCCTCCGTTCAGTTCATTTTTGGTGGCCCAGAGGGGGATGACTTACAGCGCGTTGAGTGCAAACTAGAAATCGATCGCGATGATCATTGGGAGCGCTTTGTCCGCTTTATGGATCGCTATGCCGAAGCCAATGAGATGGAATATGGGGAGCGCTAAAGCCGCGTTGGGCAAGTATCCCGCAACCGTACTCCCTGCTACCAAATGCCGCAAGGGAACCGTAAAGGTTTAGGATAGGGTGTCTTTACATCGCTGTTATGGGAATTAAATCCCTCATTCTCGTTGTCTTACTGTGCTTCGCGCCTGTGGCGATCGCCGCTCACTATTTGCAGTGGGGCGACACGATTGTGTTTGTCACCTCGGCGATCGCCATCATTCCGCTGTCGATTTGGCTGAGCAACGCGACCGAAAAAATCGCGGTGTTTACCGGGCCAACCGCAGGCGGCTTAATCAATGCGGTCTTTAGCAATGCGGTCGAGTTGATTATTGCGCTGATGGCCCTGCGCAAAGGCTTGGTGGATATCGTCGAAGCCAGCATTACCGGCAGCATTCTGGGGGCGCTGCTGCTGCTGCTGGGGCTGGCGATGCTGACGGGCGGGTTGCGGTTTAAAGAACAAACCTTTAAGCCGATTGTGGCCAAGGTGAATGGTTCTTCTATGACCCTGGCGGTGATTGCCCTCTCCCTGCCCAGCTCGGTGATTAGCACGTCTAATATTGTCGATGCGGGCGCAATCCGCAGCATTTCAGTGATTATTTCGGTGGTTTTAATCCTGGTCTATGGGCTGACGCTGCTGTTTTCCCTCGGCACCCATAGCTATCTCTACGATGTCGGCTTGGTGGTCACTCCCCTAGAGGAAGAATCCGATGACGAGACAACACCTTCGCGCAAGCTGTGGTTTTGGGTGGGGGTGCTGCTGCTCTCGACCTTGGCGATCGCCATCATGTCAGATTTATTTGTTGGCGTGATCGAGCCCGAAACCCAAAAGCTGGGGCTGACACCGCTTTTTGTCGGGGTGATTTTGCTGCCGCTGCTAACCGATATCCCCGGCTTTGTGATTGTGGTGCGCCTGGCCCTCAAAGACAACATGGATCTAGCCGTGGCCACGGTGACGGGCGATAGCCTCTTGCTCGCCCTGTTTGTCGCCCCCGTCCTGATTTTGGTCGGGCAGGTGATCGGCCAGCCGATTACGCTCAATTTCAACCCGTTTCAGGTCATCGCCATCGGCATTAGCGTCCTAGTCGCCAATTTGATTAGCTTTAGCGGCCGCTCCAACTGGCTGGATGGGGTGCTGCTGCTGGCCACCTACTTTGCCCTAGGCGTAGCGTTTTACTTCCATCCGCTCTGATGGGGTTACGACTAGAAATTACTTGAGATTGAGCAACCCCTCTTCTTTTTGCTTGGGATCAAACCGAATTGGGATTTTGACGCCCCGCTGGTCTAAATCGGCTAACACCGTTTCTTCGACTCGGCGGGCCACCTGCTTCAGCAGCTTGACCTTACCCAAATCGTCACGGTTGGCCAAGGCCGCGCGTTCGTCGTCGCTCATCTGGGCTTTGGCATCAATGGGCTGCGTCCACAGCGCTTCATCGGGGCCATTACCGATGGGCAACTCGCCATTTTCGGCAAACCAGGCCGCGCGAATTTCTTCGAGCAGAGTGCGGCTGGGGCGATCGATCATGTAGCCCTTGACCCAAAAACACTGCTGTGGCTGCCGCACAAGATGCTGCTTTAAACTCAGCGACACATCGCGAGAATAGCCGACAAACTGTAGCGTTTGGGCGCGATCAAAAATGGCATACACGCCAACCTTGCCATCAAACAACGGTGTCAGTAGACCCTCTTCGTCGAGGTAGGGCACATAGTCAAGCTCAGCTAGGGACGGTATAGACATCGGCAATTGCATTAAGGAGGACAGACGACAGAGACCCTAGGAAGCGGGGTGTTCTCCGGCGCTCAGTTTGCGGTAAATCGCACACAGGCGGCTGGGCTGAAAGATTTTTGCCTTAAACATAAAGTTAGGCGGCACGTTGACAATCACATGATCGGCCGAGTCGTGATAAGGCTCAAACTCTGGCGGCATGCCTTTGGTTGCGCCGATGGTATAGGGCATCGGCTGAAACAGCAGTTCGGTAAACTCGACGCGATCGCATCCCGCCTGCGCACTCACCTGCTGCTGAAACACCTCACCCGTCAGCAGGGCAAACAGCACCGCTTTGGCCTCGGGCTCAAGGGTAAAGTGGGCATCAAACTGTTCAACAACTTTGAAACGTACCATATGCGATCGCCTTGGGAGCCTTGCCCCTAGAACTATCTAGCCAATATCTAGCCAATATCCAGCTAACTATTCGTAAATGTCGATTATGACTACTGGGATGAGCAGCCCTTCCATCCTGCAACAATTCCGCCCCCGGTTTCGCTTAGAGGGATGGAGTTTGATATTAAACTTAACGGTGTACTACGACACCGAGGGCACCACCTTGCTAGACGAACAAGCCAAAAAAACAATGTTGCGGAAAATCCCCCATGGGCTCTACATCTGCGGCGTCACCGACGGGGAAGAGGTGAACGGCTTTACGGCGAGCTGGGTGATGCAGGCGTCGTTTAAGCCGCCCCTCGTGGTTAATTGCGTCAACCAAAGCTCGATTTCCCACGGCATGATCAAAGCCAGTCAGGTGTTTGCCCTGAGCTTTTTGGAAGCGGGTCAAAAAGAGCTGGCCCAAAAGTTTTTTAAGCCAATGCGTCGGGTTGGCAACAAGTTTGAAGACATTGAGTTTTATCTGGGTGAAACGGGCTGCCCGATCATTTCAGACACCCTAGGCTTTGTCGAATGTCGCGTAGTCGGCGCGATCGAGCAAGGCGATCACACCGTTTTTGTCGGTGAGGTGATCGCGTCGGGCATCCACCGCGAGGGCGATCCCCTGCTGCTCGAAACCACCGGCTGGCAGTATGGCGGCTAGGCTGTGATCTTGATATCTGGGCGATATCTGGGCGATATCTGGGCGATCGCAACTCGACTCCTCCCTCGATCCCATCCCTACCGATAACAGCAGCTCATGATTCGATTCAGAAATGCTAGAGACTGCGCCAGGGGACGCGATTGGGCAGCCTCGTCGAGGGAGAATGTGCGCCCGAATCTCAGCTACCATCGGGCTTGCACTGTTATTCACAGGTGGGCGATCGCCCCCAACCTATCCCCCAAGCACCCCAAAATCGCCCCCGATCGGCAGTTCCTCAATAGTGATCCCCGATAACATCCTATTGCGTCTGGTTCGTATGCCGTGTAGTGTCTGAAGAAGAACTGAGGATAGTCTTATAGCTATGAGTTCCGGGATTGACCTTCAAGCAAGTTTCGTCGATGCGTTAGTGGCACTGGGCTTGCCACTCGACGTTGCCAAGCTGATCTGGTTGCCGTTGCCAATGGTATTAATTGTTGGCGCAGCCACCGTAATGGCATTGGTATCTACATGGCTAGAGCGAAAAGTATCCGCTGCGGCCCAGCAGCGCATTGGCCCTGAATATGCCGGCCCCCTAGGGATGCTGATCCCCGTGGCAGACGTGCTCAAGCTCTTGGTCAAAGAAGCGGTCATTCCAAACCGCGCTGACCCCGTGCTGTTTGTGCTCGGGCCGCTGGTGATTTTCGTGCCAGTCTTTTTGTCCTATCTGATTGTTCCGTTTGGGCAAAATCTGCTGATTAGCGATATCGGCGTCGGCATTTTCCTTTGGATTGCCCTGTCCAGCATTGTCCCCATTGGGCTATTGATGGCAGGCTACTCTTCCAACAACAAATACTCTCTCTTAGGCGGTCTACGGGCTGCCGCTCAGTCGATTAGCTATGAAGTGCCGTTGGCACTGTCAGTGCTAGCGATCGTGATGATGTCTAACAGCCTCAGCACAGTCGATATTGTCGAGCAGCAGTCGGGCTTAGGCATCCTCAGTTGGAACGTCTGGCGGCAGCCAGTTGGGTTCATCATCTTCTGGATTGCAGCCCTAGCCGAAGCCGAACGTCTGCCCTTTGACTTGCCCGAAGCCGAAGAAGAAATCGTCGCAGGTTATCAAACCGAGTACGGCGGCGTCCGATTCATGATGTTCTACGGTGGTTCCTATGCCAACCTAGTGCTGTCATCGCTCGTGGTCGCGGTGCTGTATCTGGGCGGCTGGAGCTTCCCGATCCCGGTTGGGGTGTTGGCTAACACCTTGGGGATCAGTGAATCAACCCCCTGGCTGCAAGTGATTACGGCTTCTATCGGCATCGTCATGACGCTGTTTAAGGCCTACCTGATGATCTTCATTGCCATCCTGCTGCGCTGGACGGTGCCCCGCGTTCGCATCGACCAGTTGCTCAACCTGGGCTGGAAGTTTCTGCTGCCGGTTAGCTTGGTCAATTTGCTGGTCACAGCGGGTCTGAAGCTGGCGTTTCCTCCCATCTTTGGCGGCTGATTGCTTGCCGAAGGCTAGTTTCAAGGCGGCGATCGCCCTAGTCATGAACTACTTACAAACCTAACAAACGTATTAACAGCGGCAGATCGGCAACGGTCTACCGCCTTTTTTTGCTGAATTTTTCAGCGGACTTTTTAGCCGAATTTTCCAACCGACGTTTTGGGACGCTAGATTCGATTTGCAGGGGGTTGAATTCAGGAGAGTTGGAGAAAATTCAAGAGAATTGGGGAGATGGCCTGGGAAAAGAGCGATCGCTCGTAACATCAGATACTCTTTTAGGGAGATAGACTTTAGCACAATCTAGAGCCAGCATTGGCATGATTGGTCGACACGACCGCGTGCAGAGGTTCGCTATCATTCTTCCATCACAGCAGGATACTGAAATGTCTTCATCAGTGCAGACGCCATCGTCTACTTGGGTCGATTTTGTCGGTCAACAGCCAGTACCCGGCAACCTTGATGTGGTCTGGAATCATGGCTCGATTTCGCCCAAACACAATACCGATCCCGACATCCAAATCCACGCCTACGACGAGCATACCTACATCCTGCGGCAAAACATGGCGGTGCACTACGAAGCGCCATTTATGTTTCTGCTGTTTGGCAATGAGCGCGCCATTTTGCTCGACACGGGGGCAACGCGATCGCCCGAATATTTTCCCCTGCGCCAAACCGTGGATCAACTGATAGAGCAATGGCTGAGCCATCATCCTCGCGATCGCTACGACTTGGTTGTGGCCCACACCCACCTGCATCGCGACCATTTTGAAGGCGATTCTCAGTTTAGCGATCGCCCCAATACAGAGATGGTCGGGCGATCGCTAGAAGCCACCCTCGCCTTTTACGGATTCCAAAACTGGCCAAACGAAGTCGTCCCCTTTGACTTAGGCGGGCGCATCCTCCACGTCATGGGCACCCCCGGTCACGAAGACGCCGAGGTGTCGATTTACGATCCCTATACCCAAATTTTCTTTACAGGAGATTTAATTTATCCCGGCCGCCTCTATATTCGTGATTGGGATGAATTTAAGGCCAGCATTGCCCGTATGATTGCCTTTACAGACACCCATCCGGTCTCCCATTTGCTCGGCTGCCACGTCGAGATGTCGATTTATCCACGGCTCGACTACCTAATCCGCACCAGCTATCAACCCTTTGAGCGTCCGCTGCAAATGACCGTCGAGCAACTGCGCTCCATGCAAACGGCGATCGCTGAAATTGACGGCAAACCCGGTGTCCACATCTTCGACGACTACATCATCTACAACGGTGTGCCCGATCGCTACTTCAGCTACGAAAACATGGATCCCGATGCTGAACCAGGCGATGTTTGCTGATCGGGTCTGCGCTCGGTCGCCTTATTCGGTCGCTTTATTCGGTCGCCTTGCTCTGCCGACTGATCCCGCCGCCATTTATCCCTACTAATTACCATGACCCATCCTCGTCGTCTGCTCCTGCCCCGCCGCACCGTCATCCGAGGGCTGCTGTCCTTAGGGGCGTTTGGGGCGACCTCCCAGCTTTGGACTGGCTGCGCCTCCTCCCCCTCTACAGAAACCGCCAGCCCTGCGCCAAGTGACGCCTCCCCCACCGATGCACCCGTCACCATTGGCTTCATCTATGTTGGCCCCAAAGACGACTATGGCTACAACCAAGCCCATGCCCAAGCCGCTGCGATGATGGCCAGCACCTACCCCTGGATCAAGCTCGTCGAAGAAGCCAGCGTCCCTGAAACCACCGCCGTTCAGGAAACCATGCGCAATATGATTGAGCAAGATGGCGCAACGGTGATTTTTCCCACCTCTTGGGGCTACTTTGATCCCCACAGCCTTAAGCTGGCCGAGGAGTTTCCAGAGGTCCAATTTTTCCATCCCAACCACCCCCTAGAGCCAACCCATCCCAAAAACGTTGGGTCTTACTTTAGCTCGCTGATGGAATCGGCCTACCTCAACGGGATCGTGGCCGCCCACCTGTCAAAAACCGGCAAACTGGGGTTTGTCATTCCCAAACCCATCCCCGTGGTGCTGCAAGAGGTCAATAGCTTTGCCCTCGGGGCCAAAAGCGTAAACCCCGATATTGTCGTGCAGGCCCTATTTACTGGCGATTGGTCGCTGCCGATCAAAGAAGCCGAAGCCACCAACAGCCTGATCGATCAGGATGCCGACGTGATTATTACGCGGGTTGATAGCCCCAAAACCGTGATTACCACCGCCGAGCAGCGCGGCGTCTATAGCTGCGGCTATCACGTCAACGAGCAAAGCATTGCGCCCAAGGGCTTTTTAACAGGGGTCGAGTGGAACTGGGGACAGATCTACATGGACTATGCCGAGCTGATTAAAGCAGGCAAAACCATGATGAATGGCGGCATTCCCCCAGTGGTCGCTGGCGGGCTGAAGGAAGGCTTCTCGAAGATTTCAGACTACGGGCCAGCGGTCACCCCCGAAGCCAAAGCAGCGGTGGAAACCGCCAAACAGCAGCTAATCGCGGGCAACCTGACGATTTTTAGCGGTGAACTCAAAGACAACACCGGCAAAGTCGTGATCGAAGCGGGAGATGCCTACAAACCCGGCGACGATCGCCTCAACTCCATCGGCTGGCTCGTGGAAGGCGTAGAAGGCAATCCCGCCAGCTAAAGATTGCAGATTGAATTAAAATCTGGTTTTAGTTAATCCACGATCCGCCGCCGAGATCTTCAACTGCGATCCCCAATTGATTCCTAGTTGATCCCCAGACAGAGCGCTTCCCTCGATTAATCGGGGGGAGCGCTCGGAAATCAATCCAGGCAGCAATCGGAGACGGAAATTAACACAGGGAGCATCTGCCTGGAAACCGAAAAATTGAACCGGAGCAGCCAACATCTTGCAAGAAGTCTGAAGAAGCCGTGACTTATGAGGCAACAGACACTACAATTAGCGGTCGTAAGCTGATTGCACTGGACGTCTCAGTTTAGTCCAGGTTGATCAGTATGGATTGTCGGGTGCTTGGCTCCAACGCTATCCATAGCGTTTTTATTCCAATCAGTGGTTCATTTCCCCTCAAGATCAATCCACGTTTTGCTCCAGCGGATGTGTTATGGCCCAAATCTCTGAAAGACCTCCCCGTACGTCCTCTGAAAAGTTAGACTCGCTTTTGCGATCGCCCGTTCCAGCTGCATCTTTTTTTGGTGCAGATACCACTCCACCCCAGATCGGTACCAAATCAGAGGTAGTCGTCAGGCTTCAGCAGGTCACCAAAACCTACGAAAACGGCAGCAAAGCGCTGGTGGATGTCAATTTACAAATTCGTCAAGGCGACTTTTTGTTTGTCACCGGCCCCTCCGGTTCTGGCAAATCGACCCTCCTCAAGCTGCTCTATGGCGCAGAACGTCCCGAGAAGGGCGAGATCGTCGTCAACAATCAATCCCTGACGCGACTGCGGGGAGACAAACTCTCAATGCTGCGGCGGCGGATTGGCGTAGTGTTCCAAGATTACAAGCTGATCCCGCGACGCACGGTGTCTGAAAACGTGGCCTTCGTGCTGTGGGCCCAAGGCTTCACCCGCAAAGAGATCCACCGTCGCCTGATGCCGACCCTACGCATGGTGGGCCTGCAAGACAAGGCCCAGTGCTTCCCCGATCAGCTATCGGGGGGTGAGCAGCAGCGCGTCAGCATTGCCCGCGCCATTGTCGGCACACCGCCCATTTTGCTGGCCGATGAGCCCACCGGCAACCTCGACCCCGACAACTCGTGGCAGGTAATCAAGATTTTAAAGCGGCTTAACTCGATTGGCATTACGGTGATTGTCACCACCCACGACGAGCAACTGGTCAGAATGTCGGGGCATCCGGTCGTGCAGTTGCGTAACGGGCGGCTTTATCATCAGCATCGCTAGGGCTGTCCAGGGCAGGACGCTATTCCAGAAATCCTGGACTGGTCTATGTCAGCAGCAGATTTGGATTGCGCTTCAGCCACGCCAACCCCAAAACAATGCTGCTCAGGCCCCACAAACCATTAGGTTCAGGAACTGAAGCGGGTGAATTTTTTGTTGCTGTTCCTAAGAATGCAGTAGAAGGCGCAGTGTCGCTAGCACTTCTTAAAGTGGATGCAGATGAAAGCATGCCTGCCAGTCGCGGATCGTAATTTGCTTCTAGCTGGAATTCTAGTCGAGCACCCGCATTTTGGGTCTGTGGATTAAAACTTGGCCAATCAAATAAAGCGGTGCCCCTCAGGGTAAAGGGCTGAAGAAAATCATTGCTCGCCACAAATACTTTTGTCCAAGTGTCTTTGCCAGCAATGCCCGTGGTAACAGACTGGACATGGAATGAGGTAATGTCACTACCGTTTAACGTGGTAAGAGCCAATTTAGCGATTGTGCCCGCAGCTACTTTGGTCGGCGTTCTTACATCCACTCTAGTTTTAATCTCTAGCCCATTGACTGGGGTGTTGACTACGTCGTAGCGCACGGTGCGAGAAAAACTGTTATTGAATGCGCCACTAAACAAGGTGAAAGTCGCAAAATTGCCATCCCAATTCAATTGCCAGTTGTAAAGGCTATTGTCAGCCCACGTCCAATCTGCGGTGCTGGGGGTTGGGCCATTTGAGCCATCGGTCGCTAAAAATAGCTCTTTACCACTTCCGCCAATCATGCTTTCTAGTTTCCATAGTTCGGTAGCATCGCCACCAAAGCTGGGAACCAAAGTCAATTGTGCGGCGGCAGCTGGCATTGCAGTGATTGCCAGACTTACCGTAGAAACTCCAAGGATGGAGGCCGATGTCACCAGGGCTTTCCAGTTCATATGCTTAACCACTTGACGCGTAGGGGCACGAGTTTAATAAAAACCAAACTTATTCCTTGAAAGTGAAGCTGCATCTTGCTTTCAAGAAATAAAATATGGTTTTATTTATCTGCGATCCTTACCCATAAATGCCTAATCAATGAATGCCTAATCAATGAATGCCTCACGAATGGAGCGAGGAGAGGGCGATCGCGATATGGGTTGTCAAACCTATGAAATTAATAGTGCATCAAACTTTCCAAGGCGGATTGGTACGTTGTCATTCGTAGCAATCCGCCTTGAGAATTCTTCATCAAAACGGTTGGGCTATTTCAAGCTTATTTCAACCGGATGGCGGTGCCGGTAGCTGTAATCAGCATTAGCACCCCCGATTCGTCGATATTGATCGTGCTGGTGTTGATCGAAATGCCCACAATTGCGTTTGCGCCTAGGCGTTCGGCTCGGCGTTCTAGCTCGGCGATCGCGTCTTGTTGCCCCTTCTCAAACACGCGCTCATAGGCCCCGGTGCGTCCACCAATGACATCGCGAATCCCGGCAAAAAAATCGCGCAGCGCATTGCTGCCATAGACCACCTCAGCGGTAACGATGCCAAGATAGGCTTCAACGATCGCCCCTTGAACTACGTCTGTTGTTGTTAAAATCATGACTTGTCCTTTTAGTGATCGCGATCGCCCTGGTCCTTATCCTGACCACATGCTCTGAGCCATTGTACTAGGGGGATCGGGCCATTGCCTATCGTAACTATCACCTGTGTTTGCCTAACTGCGATCGCTCAACGCCTTACCCTGAGTGCTATTTGGGCGTTTCTGTGGAGTTAATTGCCCAGGGAATGTAAACTATTGTCAAACCACTACTGTCAAACTGTTACCGCCAAGCTGTTACCGCCAAGCCGCGATTGTTACGGTCAAGCTGTCACTGTCCAGGTTTGCGGTCAAGCGCAGTCTAGTCCACTGCGAAATAGTCCCCAATAGTCCGCTGTCAAATACTGTCCAACACTGTCACACTACTGAACTGGAACACTGCTCGTGAAACGATACGCTCTCCTCACCGTTGCGGTCATGCTATGTATAGACGCGATCGCAATATCACAACCCGCTCACGCCCAAACCACCCCACCGCTCACGGTTGCCCAAAGCGCTCCAGCGGCCAATACCGAACAGATCAATGACTTGCTGCGGCGGGGGCGTGAACTAGTGGATGCGGGAGACTACGCCGGGGCAATCACCTTATACCAGCAGGCCGCAACCTTAGAACCCGATAACGCGCGGATTTACTCAGGCATCGGCTTTTTGCAAACGCGTCAGGGCAATTTCCAAGCGGCGATCGCCTCCTATCAACAGGCCATCGCCATCGAAGACGACAATGCCAATTTTTTCTATGCCCTAGGCTTTAGTCGGGCCAATCTCGGCGACTATGCCGGTGCAGAACAAGCCTACGAACGCGCCTCCCAGCTTGATCCCAACAACGTCGAAGCGCTGCTCGGTTTGGGGGTCGTGCGGACACGCCAGCAAAACTATGCCGCGGCCATTGACGCCTACCGTCGCGTCATCGCCCTGCGCCCTAACGATTCCCAGTCCTATGAATTTCTGGGTGCCGCTTACATTCAGCAAGACAATTTTGCCGAGGCGACCAACGTGTTGCAACGGGCGGCCCAGCTTGCTCCCCGTCGGGGCAGCATCTTGGTCAATCTAGGGATTGCCCTGATTAATCAGGGCAACATCGAAGAAGGGCTAGCCGCTCTAGAGCGGGCGTCAGATTTAGAACCGCGCAATGGGCAGATTCATCTGCAGGTGGGCAACATTTTGCGGGTAGGGGGCGACACCGATCGGGCGTTGACCTACTATCGTCGGGCAATCTCAGCTAACCCCAGCAATGCCGAACCCCATGCCCGCCAAGGCGAAATCTACCTAGAGCGCGAAAACTACATTGAGGCCATCGTAGCGCTGCGTCAGGCTACGGAGCTGTCTCCCCAAGATGCCGATGCACACTACCACCTCGGCTTAGCGCTGAAGGGCCGGGAGCGTACCGAAGAGGCGATCGCCGAACTGCAGCAGGCCCGCACCCTCTATCAGCAGCAGGGCAACACCGAGGGGATCGCCAACGTCGATGCCGCCTTACAAAATGGTCGTCGCTAGCCGAATCTCCACATTCTCTCAATACTTCCGAAATCATTGTTAAAAACGGCGGGTCTAACACAACCCTATACGAGGATCAGTAGACTAGATTATTGATCCCAATTAGGCTGCCCAAGAAATCAGTCGTGGAGTTCCTAAAGGCTTGTTTTTGCTGCGTTTCAGCCTTTCGCAGGGTCGGTTTAGAAATACGCCAAGCAACATCCACATCCTTAAATTTGTCTATAGTCTTTGCCGATCGTAGTGTTTG
>DATNOW010000341.1:0-2686 GCA_036703515.1 Chroococcidiopsis sp. | reverse complement strand
ACGCCTCGCGCTGTTTTGGCGAATTTCTCAATGGCAGCCTTGAAGTGCGCGAGTGCGCTCGCTGCGGTCTGCCTCAGCCCAGCACCGTAGGGCGGATCTATGGCTCCCCCGGCTGCGAACTGTGCGATTTGGAGTGTCCGTTGTCTGCGAAAACGGCACTCGCCCGCAAAGACACCACCAACATTCAGGTCTTAGCGGTGGGGGCGATCCCGACGGGTGCTAAGCAGTGGCAAGAGCACTATCGGCTCAACGGGGTCAACATTATCTTTGTCTCTAACCCCGATGCCATCACAGAGACCATGCTGGCGGCTCCAGTCGATGCGGTTTTAATCCACCAAGCGTTGTCAGAAGCGGAGGCCAATGCCTGGGTCAAACAGCTTGCGCGTCAGCCTGCCCTGATGACGGTACCGATGATTGCCCTCAGCCCCCACGGCCGCGCCGGAATGCCGTGGCTGGAGCGATCGCCCACCCTAGAAGACTATTTGGTCGTGCCGCTGAGCGGAGATGCGTTGCTGCATCACCTGCGCCACATTACAGCCCTCCAAACTTCGCCGCCGAGTGCAGAACCCTACTGGTTCCCAGGCTAATCTGGGCTGGTAGTCTGGGCAGTGAGTCTGGGCAGTGAGCCTGGGTGATTCGGTCAAGCAGCACGGCCGGATCCCAGCGCGACTCAGGTAGACTCCGAGAATTCCTGAAACACAATGATGGTATTGTGTCCGCCAAAGCCAAAGCCATTGGATAGGGCTACTTTGACTTCGTGGGTTTGGGGTTGGCCGAGGGTGTAGTCGAGGTCGCACTCAGCATCCAGGGACTCGACGTTAATAGTGGGCGGGATCACGTTGTATTGGATGGCCAAAATGCTGGCGATCGCCTCAATCGCCCCGGCAGCGCCCAGCAGATGCCCGGTCATGCTCTTGGTCGCGGACAGCTTCATCTGATAGGCATGATCGCCAAACACCTGCTTAATTGCGTTGGATTCGGCCACGTCACCGAGGGGGGTCGAAGTGGCGTGCATATTGATGTAATCGACTTGGTTAGGGGCAATGCGGGCATCTTGCAGGGCGCGCTGGAGCGCCAAAATCACCCCCGCACCGGAGGGATCGGGAGCCGCATAGTGATAAGCATCCGCCGAAGCGCCAAACCCTAAGATTTCCGCATAGATTTTTGCTCCCCGCGCCTGGGCGTGACTGAGCGTTTCTAAAATAATTGCGCCCGCGCCCTCACCCACAACAAAGCCATCCCGATTGACATCAAAGGGGCGGCTGGCCGTTTGGGGATCATCATTGCGGCTAGACAGGGCGCGCATGGCAGCAAATCCGCCCACGCCCAACGGCGTAATCGCCGCTTCACTGCCCCCGCAGACCATCGCGTCGGCATGACCTTGACGCAGCAGCAGCACCGCATCGCGAATGGCATCATTGCCGGTGGTGCAGGCGGAGGTGACGCCATGATTGGGCCCACGCAGCCCATACTGCATGGCAATCATCCCGGCGGCCATGTTGCCAATCATCATCGGGATCATAAACGGCGATAGCGAGCCGGTGCCCTTTTCAGCCAGCACCTTAGCCTGGGTTTCCAATACTTGCAGCCCACCAATACCAGAGCCAAACACCACCCCAATGCGATCGCGCTCTGCCTGGGGACGCTCTGACAGGTTTAGCTGGGCGTGGTTGATGGCCTCTTTCACGGCGGCCAGGGCATAATGGCAAAACGAATCGAGTCGGGAAACCTGTTTGCGCTCGACATAGCGGTAGGGATCAAACCCTTTTAATTCACAGGCAAAGCGGGTTTTGAAGGGGGTGGCATCAAAGCGAGTAATGGGGGCAGCGCCGCTTTCGCCCCGCATCATAGCTTTCCAGAACTCGTCCACCGAAAGCCCAATCGGGGTGATCGCTCCTAGGCCTGTAACTACGATTCGTTCTTGCGTATTCATAGGGTGATTAAAAGCAAGTCTACAAATTTACCAAACTTTTTGCCAAACCTTATTGTAATATAATACCGACCGGTCGGTATTATATTTAATTCTATGGGCAAAGGCGACGCCACTCGACAAGACATTCTGCAGAAGGCTGCGGTGCTTTTTAATGAAAAGGGCTATGCCGCAACCTCGATGCAGGATATTACAAGGGTTACGGGCATTCAGCGGGGTGGGCTCTATAATCACTTTGCCAGTAAAGATGAGCTAGCGATCGCCACCTTTGAGTATGCCTGTGCCGTGCTTTCGCAGCGGCTGCGGCAGGGAATGAGTACCCAAGTCACCGCCCTAGGGCAGCTAAAGGCGATCGCCACGGCCTTTGCTGAACTATATACCCAAAACCCAGGCTTTCCCTCGGGCTGTCAGGTGCTGAATACGGCCGTGGAGGCCAAGCGACAAATGCCGACACTGCGGCACAAGGCTCAAGATGCCATGGGGCAGCTCAAAGACTTAATTGCCAATACGGCGCTTAAAGCAGTTGAATGCGGTGAACTGCCGGAGAGCATCCAGACCGAGGCGATCGCCATTCTCTTTATCTCCACCCTCGAAGGGGCGATGCTGCTCAGCGTTTTATACGACGACTGCCGCTATCTGCAGCACGCCGTTGACCATCTGCACTGGTATCTAGACTGCTTAGCCAATGGTTCAACCAACGGTTTAGCGAAGACATTGCCCCCAGTCCAGATCGCAGTGGAGTGAAAACGCCGCACT
>DATNOW010000340.1:0-2974 GCA_036703515.1 Chroococcidiopsis sp. | reverse complement strand
GCAACGATTCGGGAATGCCGCGGCCATTGTCGGCAATGCGAATTTCCACCTGATGCTGATCGAGCACCTGGGTGCAGATCCGAATGGTGGGGGCGATCCATTCCCCGTTGGCTGGCGCAATTTGGTCACCAATGCCGTCTTCTAAGGCGTCAATTGCATTGCTCAACAAATACAAAATTACCTGGTTGAGCTGGCCGGGATAACATTCCACAACGGGCAGATGGCTATATTCTTTGATGATTTCAATTTTGGCCCGATTGGCCTCTCCATTGAGCTGATGCTGCAACATCGTCAGCGTATTTTCAATGCCTTCGTGGATATCGACAAACTTCATGTCTGACTCATCCAAGCGGGCAAAATTGCGCAGCGACAACACGAGCTGGCGAATGCGCTCCGCCCCTGTTTTCATCGAGATTAAAATCTTCTCGAAGTCTTCGGTAATGAAGTCTAAATTCATGCCGACCATATGTTCGGCTACATCTGCGGCCGGGGTAGGGCAATGGGTCTGATAGAGGCGCAAAAGGTTGGTGACTGAGCGCCAATATTCATCGGCGTAGGTGATATTGCCGCTGATAAAGCTGACCGGATTGTTGATTTCATGGGCGATGCCAGCCACCAATTGCCCCAAGCTCGACATTTTTTCACTTTGCACCAGTTGGGTTTGCGCCGACTGGAGTTCGTGTAGGGTCTGCTCTAGCTCCTGCGCCTTTTCGCGATATTTAGCCTCCGATTGGCGCAGGGCCGTTTCTTGCTGTAGGGCTTGCTCCATGCGATCGCGTTCGGTGATGTGGCCTACTAGCTTTTTGGTCAACAGCCAAATAATCACCCCAAATACCGTTCCAGCCAGCAAAAAGGCGACGCTCAGCAGCTTGATGCTAGCGATGCTCTGCTGATAGATATCGCGGGGCACGGTGATCCGCAGCAGCAGCGACGGGTTGCCTTCGATGTCGTCGAGCAGTTGATAACCGGCGATGGTGTCTGAATCCAGCGCCTTGATGACGATATCTTGCTTTTGCGAATCTTGCTTTTGCGAATCTTGCTTTTGCGAGAGCGCCCTGCTGGCGCGCTGCACGTCCGTCGGCAGCAGGCGACTTTGTAGGGGATAGATGTCGATCGCTATCTTGGTCAAGCGGGTGAGGCGATTGATTTCATCCGAGTTGAGATAGCGCCCCAAAACCACCGACCCGCCGACGGGGCCGCTGCCGTCACTCATCACAATGGGCTGAGAGACAAGCAGCACTGGGGTTTCAGACAGCACGATAAACCCCGCATGGCGACTCCCCAGGGTGGCGTGGTTGAGCAGTGCGGGCTGCTGGCGAAAATAGGTTTGCAGCGGACTGGGTAGGTCGGTCAGTTGCCCTGTGGTGCGGTTATAGGCCGCCCCATAGATCAGCGTGCGATCGCTGTTGGTCAGCGCCAAGATGTTGAGCCCCAAATTGCTAAAGGTGGCTTTGCCTAAGTTGATGCTGACGTAGTCTGGGTTGTCGCCTTGGACATAGGCATAGGTATCATCCCAGGTGGCGTAGTCTTCGGCGGTTGCGCCCAGGCTTTCTAAATCTCGCAGCAGGGCATCGCTGGCCTGATTGAGATTAAGCTCAGTTTTTTGCCGTTCAAGGGTGGCAAAGCTGCTCATGACGATCAGTGCCGACACCGTATAGACAGCGCCCACTACGCCCAAAATGGCAGTGCCAAGCAGGAATGAAGCCCGCCAACTGAGCTTGGCAGACCGATTCGACTTCCGTTCGGGGGGTGCGATCGCCACAGGCAGTCCAACAATCAGTTTCTAACGGTAATTTTTAAGGCAATATCCAAGGCGCGATTTAACGTAGTTTCTAACGTGTTTCTAACGTAATTTTTAAGGCGGTCTTTGACGCAGTCTTGAGGGCAATACTCCACCCAGCAGTTATCTAGCAGGAGACTGTGTCTAGCAGGAGGCTGTGTCTAGCAGGAGACTGTGTCTAGCAGGAAACTGTGTCTAGCAGGAGACCGAGACCGTCGGTAGAAATCCCTTAGAAATCCCTGAACCCGATTTATATAAGCGGCCGATTAAACGTCTGATTAAATGTCAGCGGGGCAACTTGGCTATGATGCATCCACTTTGATCATTCCCATTGCAGCCCTCTACTTTAAACAGCACTTCAAAACGCACTCCAAAACATACTCTAGGCGGCACTCTAGGCGGCACTCTAAACTGCACCCTCACCTTCAACCCGGAATTCTAGCTGATGTGCAAAGGGGATGTACCAAGGGGACGTGCCAAGGGACGTGCCAAGGGACATGCCAAGAAAATCACCTCATAGAACGTGCCGATAGCGTGCCTGAGACCTCTGCCCGTCTTGCTGCCACCCTGTTCTACGCCCTGTTCTGCGCCCTGTTCTGTGCCCTGTCTTGCTGCCCTCTGGGGGCTGTGCTGCTTAGGGTGTCTTGCAACTGTATGGTCACGCCATGATCACGCCAGCTAGCGCTCCAGTCTGGCCTAGCTTGAGACTATCTCACTCAAAAAGAAAAAATCAATCTAATTTATACGGTCATCATAAATCTATGAAAATCGGTAAAATCCCAGCAAATCTCTGCAAGATTTATTGGTTTTGCCTATAGCTGACGGCCCCCGTTTCTAAACGATTGATCAAAATCCATAAAAAATGCGGGCAAAGCTGCCCGCACTCTCGTCCTCATAGGTCGAGGATTTATCGATCGAGGATTTATCGAGAAAATCGTTCTAGTGTTCTGCGGTGACCGCTTCAACTGCTACAGATTCAGTCGCCGCCGCTTTAGCGGTCGCCGCCGCCGTGACCAGATCCTCTGTCGCCCCATCTGCCGTGACTAACTCAGAGCCAGACTTGCGTTGGATCAGGGGCTGAATCAGATCAATCGGCGCTTTGTGGTGAAAGCGGATGCCGAGAAAAATGTCGTAGACAAATCCCAGAAAATCTTTGAGTTTGAGTAACCCCAAGGATTGATGGCACCCCTTGGA
>DATNOW010000339.1:0-2117 GCA_036703515.1 Chroococcidiopsis sp. | reverse complement strand
GCCGCTTGCTCCATATCAACGCTGGTTTCGGGCGGCTGCTGCTGCGAAAAGGTTTGGGCCCGCAGGATAATCAACTGCTGGCTGCGGCGGCCGGGCAGCGGAATCCGACGTTTGCCATATCGTTCGGTAAACGCCATATATTCCGCCAACTCTAGCAGCGTGCGGGGACGATAGGAAGGCAAAAGCTGATTTTCACGCCGAAACGCGTTGAGCGCTTCGATATAAAAACCTTGCAAAAAATCTTCGATTAGGGTCAGGCGTGCTTGATAGCTAGACTGCACCTGGGGCGGAGTGATGTAGCGATAAACAACCGCGCTTAACGTACTGTGTAGCTCGACCCGCCCGCGATGGGAGCCGAGTTGATAATACTTGAGACATTGCTTGAGACGGTGGCGAGCCAGGGTCGTAGACCATACGCCGACTTCACCAGAGGATTGAATGCGCTTACTCTCCGAGCAAATCCGGGACACTTCTGCGGCTAATCGGGTGGCCACGTCCCTGCAATTCTGCTCAGATGCTTTAGTAAACTGCCTCAGGTCGGTAAATAAGAGCTTAAAAATAGCCTCCACGCTCTAGATGTTCTCCCCCCTGACGGTTAATGTCGCTATTACGCTAACACACTCAGCCGCGATCGCCACTATATCTGTCTAGACTAGGGGAGTGCGAATACTGAAATAGTTAGCCTAAATCCAGTATTCTCGTCTCATCGTCCAGAATCAGTACAGTCTGCAAAGAAATATCGATCGGCAGACCAAATTCGTTAGACAGGTATCAAATCTCTATGGATATCGATCAGCAGATTCAAGCCCTGATTGACAACGCGCCGAATGACGGTAGAACCCCTAATGCAATCGAGGCGATCGCCCCTGCTCTCAAGCTTATCGCAGCTCAGCTCAAGCATCCACAATATTACATACTGCAAAATTTAGAGCAACAGTGGGTGATGACCACCTTCAACCATCCTACCCAACCCGAGCTGACCAAAAACGTCATCCAGGCTTTTCCAACCCTCAAAGATGCAGGATCTGGGCCCAACTTGCTGAAAGATCCGCAAATTATGGCAATTCCAGTGCCGGTGGTTCACATTTTGTTTCAAATGATGGCGATGAAGACCATCGATAGCATTGTGTTTTTTGAAATCGCAGGCAACCCCCGCAGCACCGCTGAGATCAGCCGGCAAAATTTCCACGATTTGATCCAAAACTATCTGCAAAAAATGCAGACGCCGCCCCCACCCAGCGATATTGCCTGAGGCTTGCCGGGTGAGCGACTTAGGCCGCTGCTTTCATCCAAGCAATACACTGCTGCATCTGCTGGCGCATGGTGTCGCGATCGCCCTGATAGCGGCGGCCGTGACCAGGCAGCACCCATTCAAAATCGTAGTTGGCCAACTGCTGCATCGAGTTGATTTGCTCAGTCCACGAATACCAGCAGGCGCGGCGAAAAGCGATCAGGTGCTGCCATTCGTCTGACCAGGCCAGATGGTCGCCGCTAAACAAGAACGTGTTGTTAAACAATAAGACAGTATGCCCCTTGGTATGGCCCGGCACCGGAATAATCAGCAGGTCGGGGGCCAAGGCCACGGGGTCGCTGCCCGTCAACGGCATCTCGATCGCCTGGGTGCTAGCGCGGAGGTCGTCGCGGTGGAGGATGCGATCGCAGCCAAAGTGGTGATGAAATTTTTCGTGATCGGCGACATCATCACGATGGGTCAAATACAGATAGCGCACCCCACCAAGGGCTTCTAGACGCTTGACCAACGGCGCTGAAAACCGAGGTGAATCGACCAAAATATTGCCATCCTCCCGCTGGATCAGATAGCTAGCCGCGCCATAGGACGACTCGGCATGGTAGCCGCAGTGGTAGACCGGCCCCTGCTCCTCCGCCTGCACCCCAATCGGAAAGCTCGCCTGGACGGCTTTGACATCCTTAGGCGTGGCCACAGTGCCAATCGACGACGTGGGGCACGACAGCAGCGCCTGCAGCGCCCGCAAGCGTTGGGCCTCGGTGCTGGGCTGATGGTAAACCGCAGACTGATCTTCAACAGCATGAAACACCTCTGGAGCCATCCAGCGGCAGGTGTCACAGTCGATGCAGGTGTGATCGACGTAAAAATC
>DATNOW010000338.1:0-8734 GCA_036703515.1 Chroococcidiopsis sp. | reverse complement strand
CGGTCATCGAGTTCCAGGCCGATCAGGGTTTAGATACGGATGGCGTTGTCGGCCCCGCAACGGAGGCCGCCCTGTTTGACACTACGTCTAACGATGGCTCCAGCAACGATGACTACAGCAACGACAACAACTCCAACGATGGCAGCGCCTACGACGGTGTCTTGAGCCGTGGCGATACAGGCAGTGATGTTAGCGAGCTTCAACGTCGATTGCAGGCTCTCGGCTTTTATGACGGCCCGATTACAGGCAGCTATGGCTCTCGCACCGAAGACGGAGTAAAGCGGTTCCAGGAATCCCAAAATCTGGATGTCGATGGTGTATTTGGCCCAGCCACCGAAGCCGCCCTGCGAGAGGCTGAGCTAGACCAAGCCGATAATCCAGATGATGGGAATGAGCCGCCGGTCGCAGATAACCCCTCTCCTAACCCATCTAACAATGACGATCAGCCAGTGGTGAGCAATTTTGGCAATCGTCGCTACAGCGTAGAAACTATGCAAGAACGCCTGCAGCGCAGAGGATTTTATAACGGTCAGATCGACGGGATCTTGGGGCCAGATACCAGTGATGCGATTACGGACGCGCAAGATGCCTATGGGCTCGATTCTTACGACTTCAAGTAATCTCGGCTTCAAGTAATCCCGACTTCAAGTAATGCCGTTGGGTCAGCCCTTCCTGCCCGTGGTCGGGCTGGGGTAGGAAGGGGCTACAGATTGCGCTGATAGTCTTCGAGCACATCAATCAAGTGCACGAGAGACTGCATGGGCAACAGGTCAGCGAGGGCAATCTCACGCTTGCCGCCGCCGATTTTGACGGTAATGCTGCGCAACACTTCTGTGACCGCGTCTTCGGTCAGCCCGCCATCTTCCAAAATGGGGTAGAGGCGTTCTGCCAGAGGGGTGTGCAAGTGGGCATCCCTGAGGTAAAGGTGCCATTTAGCCACATCAATGTAAACGTGTTCGCCAATTTCAGCGGCGAGTTTTTCGATTGCTTCGGTAGAGCCGGGGTTAGACATGGCAGTAAGCTATCGTGGGTGGAACCTGAGTGAACCTGAATCGACGTGAATAGACAGCAAACGTGAACAGCCGTGAGCTAAGGGTGAATGGAACTCACGGCTTTGGCGAGGATGAAGGAGGGGAGCTGTAATTGGCGATCGCAAAAATATACAGCCCATGGGCAACCAAGGCGATCGCCCATCCACCCGTAACCCAAGCGGCCCACAGCCAGTTTTCAGCTAAGATGCTGCGAAAAAACCAGATTCCAGAATTGGACGCGGCAAAAATCGCCACATGCACAGCAAAATTCATGCGGTCATCGAGACGGCGGTAGGCAGGATCTTGACGATCGGGTTTGCGGGGCCAACGGGGAGGCATAGATTAGTCAATCTCACGTAATGAATAGACAGCGGGCAAAACTACCCTAACTCTATTGTTGTCAGTTGTGGCCAACAATTCAATGTTTGAGCGACGGCTTTAAAGCAAGTCTAAATTTTTGCAGAAAACCCAATAAAGCTGCCGCCTCCGTGCATTAGGCTTTATAGTGTTAAGCTGATGTGCCTTCAAGGGTGTTATCCAACTCCCAAAACCCTTGTGATTGTTGCGTTATATCGTCATTCTAAGGTAGCGTCATGAGGGCATCGGTTGGCGATATCAGGGAGGTTCGAGTCAGGCTATGGTTCGGACGGCGGCTCAAATGACCGCAACGCCCTGTCCCTTGAGCAACGACTGCGTTCATTCTGCGTTTTTTCAACGCAGATAGGACGGAGCCTTAATTGACCTACGGTATGAACTGCAACCGTATTTTCCTCAATGTTTTGGCGAATTGCGCCAAGCGCTCGCCCCGCCCTGCCCAGCAACCCTTTGAGTCGATTTCACCATCGCCATCGGCGGCGATCGCCCTAAAATCGCCATAGAACAGTTGCGAAAGTAGAACGCGACGGCCGGCTATTGGCACACTTCCTGAGGAAGATGTGAGTAGCTGCCAACAAATCGACAGTTTACTCCTCCTGTGAGGACGAGGGAGACTCCTACATCATGATTAGAAAACCTCAAGCCGCCATGACAGGCTTGCTGCTGGCCACTTATTTAGTTGGGCTGCCCGTGCCCAAGGCGGATGCACTGGGTGAGGCAGCGATCGCCAATCAATCTGCTAATCAATCTGCCAATCAACAGCGTGCGACCGTCTCAGGGAGGATTTCGGGCAGTGCGATCGCCCAAACCACCGCCCCCCGCCTGAATGGCACCGCCTGGACACTCACCTACTGGGAGGGGCCCGATGCGCTCAACCGTTTGGTGCCCGATACAGAGCTATCGATTGAGTTTGCTGGCTCCAACGTCAACGGCTCGGCGGGCTGCAACCGCTACAGCTCACCCTATCAATTGACCGGCAGCACCCTGACTATCAGCCGCCCCACTACCACCACGCGGATTGCCTGTAACGGTCGCGCCGCCAACCAAGAAACACGCTATCTGACTGCTCTACAGGGCGTACAAGGCTATCGCATTACCTCACGGGGTGAACTGCAAGTCACCTACCGCACCAATCGCGGCCCCGGCGTCATGACCTTTGAGCAAAGTTCGCAGCGGCTGAGCCTCAATGGCACGGCTTGGACGCTCGAAGCCTGGCAAGGGATCGGCGCGCCCCGTCGGCTGCTGAGCAACGTGCCCGTCACTGCTGAGTTTAGCAATGGCAGCGTCACAGGTTCCGCAAGCTGCAACCGCTATCGCTCTTCTTATGAAGTAACCGGGGCTAACCTCGTCGTTGACGATGTTGCCACCACTCGCATGGCCTGCGCCCGCGAGGTGCAGCGTCAGGAAGATGCCTATATTGCTGCCCTGGAAAATGCCGAAACCTATGAAATTAACCAGGACGGCAAATTAGAAATTACTTACGCAACCGATCGCGGCACAGGGGTGCTGATCTATGCGCCGGGGCAAACCGGCAGCCGCCCTGACACCGAACGGGTAATCTACGTCGCGCCCACCACCGTTGACTGCTACGGCACCACCCGCCAGCAGTGTTTACAGATTCGCGATACACCAAGCGATCGCTGGACGGTGTTTTACGGCTCGATCGAGGGCTTTAACTATCGAGCTGGCTATACTTATCAGCTGCGGGTTTCAGAACGGGCGGTCACCAACCCACCGGCCGGCGGCCCCACTACCCGACTGGTCTTAGTCGAAATCGTTAGCCGCACCGCTGAAGATGAGCCCACTGAGCCCGAGCCCGAACCTACGGGCAATCGCACCGGGGTGTTAACCGCTCTGGATCCAGATTCAGCGATCAATATTCGTCGGCAGCCCTCTTCTCAGGCCGCCGTTGTCACCCTTGGGGCTGTGGGCGATCGCGTCGAAATTCTGGACGAGCGCGACGCGGCCGACGGCTACCTGTGGTACAACGTGCTGCTGATCGATACCGACGACGAAGGTTGGGTGCGCGAAGATCTGGTCAGCATCGACGACAGTAGCAACCCCGATGATGTCTCTAACGGCGCAGGAGGCATTCAAACCCTGCCGGCCTCCAATGGCATTGACTTCCGGCAGGTGCGCTATATCCGGGCTGACCCCACTTCTAATGCCGCCCTAGAGCGGGCCATTTTGCGCGAATTGCCCAACTATCGCTATGGCTCTAGCGATCCCGACTCCCAGGCAATTCGGTATTTCTACAACGAGATTGACCTCAATGGCGATCGCACCCCCGAAACCATCGTCTATCTTGTCGGGTCAGGCACCTGCGGTACAGGCGGCTGCACAACGCTGATCTTCCAGCGCAACGGTGCCAACTATCGCCTGCTGTCTCGCCTCACCGGGGTTAACAATCCGATTGTGGTCAGCGATCGCCGCACCCGTGGCTGGAATGATCTGATCGTCTACGTGTCGGGGGGAGGAGCTAGAGGCAGCTACCGTCTTGTGCAATACAACGGTCGGGCCTATCCCGGCAACCCTTCGGTGGAGCCGGCTGTCCCCGCTAACGCCGTTGTCACTGGGCAAGCGGTCATTGCCGATCGGATTACGGCAGAAACCGATGCCTCGGTGCTGCGCACCAGACCCTAGCACTCATCAGACCGTTGTCTTTGGGGCAACGGTCTGCACCGCTCGGTCAGAACGCACCGCAGCCCCAGATCTGAGCGATCTGGGGCTGCGGATTTTGAGGCTATCCTGTGCTTGGGCGATCGCTTAAACAGTCAACTCACTCTCATCTTCGACCAAGTTAGCAATCATCACCGGGTCTTGATAGAGCGGCACCGTAAACGTCACCGTCGAGCCTAAACCTTCACCCATGCTGTAGAAATTGACGATGCCATTCATCGCTTCCACCAGCTTTTGGGAAATCGCCAGCCCTAGCCCAGTGCCGCCATACTGCCGGGTGCGCGACCCATCCACCTGGCTAAACGACTGGAACAGCTTGTCTTGTTTATCGAGAGACACGCCGATCCCCGTATCAGCAACGCTGATCTTGACGCAGCCCGTGCGGTCAGAGTCTTGAGAGTTGGCTTTTTTGGGCAGCACCTCGGCGCTAATGGTAATGCCCCCCTCGTGGGTAAATTTGATCGCGTTGCCGACCAGATTGAGCAACACCTGCAGCAAACGCTGATAATTGCCATACAGCACAACTTCGTCGCGGGTGGCTGGGGTTAAAATCGCAAAGTTTAGTTTCTTTTGCTCGGCCTGAGTGCGCGTAAAGTTATCGACATCGCTGAGCAAGTCGTCAAGCTTGACGGGGTTAAGGTCGAGCTGCATTTTGCCCGCCTCGATCTTGGCAATATCAAGGATGTCGTTGATGATGCTGAGCAGATGTACCGCCGAGCGATAGGCCTCCTGGATGAATTCGGCCTGCTCTGCCGGGTCATCGGCCATGCCGTCCATCACCAGCTTGAGGAAGCCGATCATGCCATTCAGCGGCGTCCGCAGCTCGTGGGAGGTGTTAGCCAAAAACTCACTCTTGAGCCGCGACGCTTCCTCGGCCTGCTGGCGGGCTTCTTCGAGGTCTTTGTGCTGCTGAATTAAGTTTTCGTTAGCCTGCTGTAGTTCGGTGGCCAGGTTTTGGCTGTCGGCCAACAGGCGAGCATGGGCAATGCCTGTGCCAACCTGGTCGGCCAGTTCACGAATCAGCTCGATTTCGGTTTCGTTCCAAACCCGCGAGCGATCAAACTGGTGCAAAATGATCAGCCCGTTGGGGCGATCTTGGTAACAGGTGGCCACGCTCAAAACCGAGTAGGGCAGCGGCTCAGCTTCAGATTGGGTGACGGTAAAGGTGATCGGACGCCGGGTTTCGAGGGCCTGGCTGAGATAGCGCTCTTCATCGATCGATAGCTCTTGCCCCAGCATCGACTCCAGACCAGGCTGATGGCGCTCGGCCACTACCGTTAGAGCCGTATCTCCATCCCGGTAGCCGCAGATCAGGCAGCGGCTGACGCCTAGCGACTCGGCTAGCCCCGCAACGGTTTGCCGCCAAATGGTTTCGAGGTCAAGGGTGCGGCGGATGTTTTGAGTGACCTGGGTGAGCGACTTTTGGTAGTGCCCAGAGTCTGCCGGTGACGGCGGCGATACCAACGTGTTGACAAGGTCGGTGGCCTCTGCCCGAGTACAGGCGTAAAGCGGGGCCCCTGTCACCAACACGGTCTTGGCCGCACCCTGGGGCAGCAGCACCGGGCTGACGGTCAACTCCAACACTAAATACTGGTCGGCGCAGCGAAATGGATAGTTAAAGCGGTCGGCAATCCCATGGTCGATAACATGCTGAATCCGGCTCAGATAGGGCGCGATCGCGACGGGTGTAAAGCCATGCTCGGGGTGTTCATCGAGCAACTGACCGACAACGGCAGAAGGCAGCACGCCATACACTTCAGCATTTTGCCAATAGAACGACAGATATCGCCCAGACCGAGCTTGGGTAAAAGTCAACGGAGTCTCACTGGTAAGTGAGAGCCGATCTGACGGTTTAGCCATGGTCAGCTCTGGGATCTCTGATAGGGAGGGTAGAGAATCGCTAGGCGATGTCATCAGTGTGGCACTGCAAACTAGAGGTGAAGTAGACCGACAAGTCATCAGGCGATCGCCCGATGGTGGCGCTGTAATAAAAGCACTGTAGTGATGGCATTGTATCGATCTGTGGTGACGCTGGCGTGACACAGATCAAGTAGTAAATGCGCAACGAGCTACCCTAAGGTGCCCGTTCTGGCGTCAATTGTTTCGCAAGCCCTGAATTCCCGCTTTAATCTAACTCATCTCAAAACTTAGGATCGACCGTATTGGAGCAATTAAGTCAAAAGAATGATTAATCATTTTGATTAATCATTCCATTCGCCGCGGGGGGGAACCGGCGGATTGCGACGCAGCGTGCGTGTTAGGTCGTCATCTCGACGCGAGCCGCTCCGTAACCACTGCCGCACGGCAACCTCGATCACCTTACTGGGGTCGTTGGTCAAGTGGCTAATCTGGCTGAGCAATTCAGCATCAATCTGAATGGACAGGTCAACCTTTTCAGAGGCGCTGATGGATGGGCTAACCGGAGGTTCAACCGGAGCAGCAGAATCACTCATGGGATAATGTCCTGGATATTAATTACGGAAACTAGGCGTGCGATTACACCGTCAAATAGCATCCACCGTGATCCTAAGCGCAGGGGCGGCAATAGCTCAACATTATGTCCACTCAAAATCCTTTACACAGTATAAGGGGTAGCGTAAAAGAGCCCGCGTATAAAGGCTGGCGGTGGGCAATCTCGACTGTCAGGCTAATGCGCCTTAAACCCATTATCCGTGCGCATTGACACAGAATCGGCGAAGATTGACTGTTAACTACTAAGATTGACTACAAAAATTGCCTACAAGATTGACTACAAAAATGGGTTGTATCGACTGCTGATATCGCCGGGTAGCGCTAACTAGAGCCCATCTGCAATTGTACGCTGGCAAACCCAGGGCTGTCGGGCTGATTCGGTGAGGATTTGCTGACGCTGGCGATCGCTCCAGGTAGGCTCCCCCACCACCCGACCGCTCACGCCCTAGAATAGCTGTAGACAGCAGATTTCGAGCGCGATCGCCCCCAGCTTAAGATTCACAACAGCAGACAACGTTTTGTAAACCTTTTGCCATAGATTTTGCCCCTGACCGAGGAAACACAGCCCTCGTCGTGGCGATCGCAGAGATCATCGCAGGGATCCGCATCCGGTGTAGTCGTCGCCCTAGTCGCCCCAGTAGAATTGTTGAGATTTTTGCGGGGTTGAGTGAAAGGATTACAATATCTTAAGTTGGCTCCATAACTCATGGCTTTGCGGCTCATGGCTCTATGGCTCATGGCTTTATAACTCATGAATCTGCGGCTAACGCTCTGCCCGATCTCACTGCCCTATTTAAGCTGAGGTACGCGGTCGAGCCTGCTGCCATCATCGGGATGTTACCCCGGATGGCTTGTTTCCCATCATTTTGTCTTGGTTGATCCAGGTATATGACTGACGCACCCGTTTCTCGCATCCGCAATTTTTCCATCATTGCCCACATCGACCACGGCAAATCGACCCTGGCCGATCGGCTACTGCAATACACCGGGACGGTTAGCGCTCGTGACATGAAGGAACAGTTCCTGGACAACATGGATCTGGAGCGTGAGCGCGGCATCACCATCAAGCTACAGGCAGCGCGGATGAACTACACCGCCAAAGACGGTGAACAGTATGTCCTCAACCTGATCGACACTCCTGGGCACGTGGACTTTTCCTACGAGGTGTCGCGATCGCTGGCCGCCTGTGAGGGGGCGCTGCTGGTGGTTGATGCGTCTCAAGGTGTGGAGGCGCAGACCCTAGCCAATGTCTACCTGGCCCTAGAAAACAACCTGGAAATTATTCCGGTACTCAATAAAATCGACCTGCCCGGGGCCGAACCCGATCGGGTTACCCAAGAGATCGAGGAAATCATCGGGCTAGACTGTAGCGGCGCGATCCTGGCCTCCGCCAAAGAAGGCATTGGCATTCAAGAAATTTTAGAGTCTATCGTCACTCTGGTGCCGCCGCCCCAAGACACCGTCTCCGAACCGCTGCGGGCGCTGATTTTTGATAGCTATTACGACCCTTACCGGGGGGTGATCGTCTACTTCCGGGTGATGGACGGCACGGTCAATAAGGGCGATCGCGTCCGCCTGATGGCCTCGGGTAAGGAATACGTAATCGATGAACTGGGCGTTCTGTCGCCCAACCAAGTGCAGCTCGACTCGCTCCATGCCGGCGAGGTGGGCTATTTTGCTGCCGCCATCAAGTCGGTAGACGATGCCCGCGTTGGTGACACCATTACCCTCGCCCAGTCACCCGCCGCAGAACCGCTGCCTGGCTACACCGAAGCGAAGCCGATGGTGTTTTGCGGGCTGTTCCCCACCGACTCCGAACAGTTTGAAGACCTGCGCGAGGCCCTTGAAAAGCTGCGCCTCAGCGATGCCGCCCTCCAGTATGAGCCAGAAACCTCTAGCGCTATGGGCTTTGGCTTTCGCTGCGGGTTCTTGGGCTTGCTGCACATGGAAATCGTCCAAGAGCGGCTAGAGCGCGAATACAACCTCGATCTGATCACCACCGCCCCATCGGTGATTTACCGCGTCACCACGATCGATGGCGAAGTGTTGATGATCGACAACCCCAGCCACCTGCCCGATCCGCAAAAGCGCGAAACCATCGAAGAACCCTACGTTCGCGTCGAGATGCTCACCCCTGAGGGCTTTGTGGGAGCGCTGATGGAGCTTTCCCAAAACCG
>DATNOW010000337.1:0-2837 GCA_036703515.1 Chroococcidiopsis sp. | reverse complement strand
AGCGGTGGCTCAGTACATTGATCGACTGGTGCAGCGCGCCATCCTGCGCGACTGGGAGCTACAGGATGAGCCAGAGCATCTCAAAACAATTCGCGATCGCCTGCTGTTTAATCCCCGCGGTGCGGGCTCACTGCTTGGGCTATACCAGCGAATTTTGCTCGATCGGTATGGGGCGGCCGGTCGCGTTGAGCAGCCTGGGCTGGTGAGCGATAGCAGCAGCCCGGTGCAAACGGATTTGCTGCTGTCGGGGTTGGTCGAACGCCATCAGGCGGGGCTGCGGGTCAAAAACGCCATTTATCAAGCGGTGTTTAGTTTGGATTGGGTGACGGCCCAGCTTAGCGCCCTGCGCCCCTACGCCCAAGCCCTCAACGAATGGATGGCCTCGGGCTATAGCGACGACTCTCGACTGCTGCGAGGGCAGTCGCTGCGCGATGTTTTAGACTGGGCCCGCGATCAGCGTTTAGGCGAGCTAGACTATCGGTTTTTGGGGGCGAGCCAAGAACTGGAAGGGCGAGAGCTGCAAACCCGCCTCGAAGCCGAACGGCTGCGGGAAGTAGAATCGCGCCTAGCCGTAGAGCGCCAGCGCGGCCTAGAACAGCGCAAAAATCTGCGCTGGCAGCGGAGGCTGTTAGGGGCGATGGCGGTGGTGATGCTGGTGGCGATCGCCCTCGGTGGGGTTGCCTACCAAAACTATCAGAATTCGCTGGCTAGTGAAGTCAAGGCGATCGCCCTGTCGGCCGAAGCGCTCTATGCGTCGCATAAACCCTTTGATGCCCTGCTGCAAACCATCAAGGGCAAACAGCGCTTGGGCCGCCTCCAGCAAGCGATCCCCGCTCTCCAGCAGCAGCTTGACGCGTCGCTGCGTCAGGTTGTGTGGAGCGTTCACGAATATAACCGCTTGAGTGGACATAGCGCGGCTGTGCTAACGGTGGCGATCAGTCCTGATGGGCAGCGGATTGCCAGCGCTGGGGTTGATACCACGGTCAAGCTGTGGAATGCCGATGGCAGCCTATTCAAAACGCTGACGGGGCACCAGTCTACCGTTCGGGCGGTGCGCTTTAGCCCCCGTGGCGATCGCCTGGCTTCGGCCAGCGACGACCAAACCCTGAAGCTGTGGACATCCGACGGCACGCTGCTCAAAACCGTGCAGACCAACACCGCTGGGCTGTGGAATATTGACTTTAGCGCCGACGGCAATACGCTGATTGGCTCGGATGCCAGCCGCACCATTACCATTTGGGATCGCGACGGTAGGCTGATTCGGACGATTGCCGCCGACACCTCTGGCATTCGACAGGTGGCCCTCAGCCCTGACGGGCAGACGATCGCCGCTGGGTTTGCCGACAACAGCATCAAGCAGTGGAGCATTGACGGCACGCCGCAAGCGACCCTTCTTAGACATGAGGCTCCGGTGCAGGCGATCGCCTTTAGCCCCGATGGCACCCGCTTGATCTCGGGCGGCATTGATGGCATTGTCAAAATCTGGGGCCGCGACGGCAGCCTGCTGGCCACCATCAAGGCCCACGATGCCCTGATTTGGCGACTGAGCGTTAGCCCCGATAGCTCCCTATTTGCTACGGCTAGCTGGGATCAAACCGTGAAGCTGTGGAATCGCGACGGCATCCTGGTGACAACGCTGATGGGTCATGATGCAGCGGTTTGGGATGTGGTCTTTAGCCCCGACGGAGAAGCGATCGCCTCGGCCGGGGCCGACAACATCGCCAGGCTGTGGAAGCGCCAGAGCATCTTTCAAAAAACGGTGTATGGCATCACCGGCACGATTTTGAAGGCGGCCTTTCAACCCGACGGCCGCACCCTGGCGATCGCCGGCATGGACAAAAATATCCGCTTGTTTAACGGCGACGGCACCCCCCTGCGCACGATTTTGGCCCACGAAGCCACCACTCTGAATATTGCCTGGAGTGCCGATGGGCAGCTGCTAGCCTCGGTTGGCGAAGATAAGCAAGTCCGCCTGTGGACTGCCGCTGGAGCCTTGGTCAATACCTTAGAAGGGCACAACAGCAGCGTTTTAGGCATCGCCTGGCATCCCCAGGGCAACCTCCTCGCGTCGAGCGATACCAACGGCAAGATTGTGCTGTGGCGACCCGATGGCACCCTGATTCGCACAATCAGCGCCCATAATGCTGCCGTTTGGGATGTCGCCTTTAGCCCCGATGGTCGATGGCTGGCCTCGGCCGGCAGCGACCAAACCGTTAAACTCTGGACCACAGCGGGCCAGCTAGTCCGCACCTTCACGGGTCACGCGGCCGCGGTCTGGGATGTTAGCTTTAGCCCCGATGGTCAGTGGCTGGCCTCAGGCAGCGGCGACACCACGGTTAAGCTATGGCCAATTAGCGGTGGCTCAGCCCTGACTCTATCGGGTCATGCGGCCGCCGTCTGGGACATTGAGTTTAGCCCCAATCGTGATCTGATCGCGACGGCCAGCATTGATAAAACCGTCAAGCTGTGGCGACCTGACGGCACGCTGCTCACCACGCTAGAAGGGCATCAGTCGGGTGTGCGCACGGTTGCCTTTCGTCCCAATCAATCGACCTTGGTATCGGGCGGTGACGATCAGCGGCTGATTGTATGGAATTTAGAAACGATCCTACAGATTGATCCCCTCACCTACGCCTGCGGCTGGGTGCAAGACTATCTCAAAACCAATGCCGATCTAGAAGCGGGCGATCGCCAGCTTTGCTCTACCCAATCTAGCTCCTTGGGTTCGCGGACTCCATAAAACCGTAGATAGTTGGGTTTAGCCAAACGCTGTTACATTTGTCCTAAATTTACCCCGTTGATCTGTTGGGCGATCTCGGGTAGCGATTGCGTGATGC
>DATNOW010000336.1:0-2416 GCA_036703515.1 Chroococcidiopsis sp. | reverse complement strand
GTGACCGAGCCTTGGTGCAGCTCAACGATCCGTTTCACCAGCGACAGCCCCAGCCCGGTGCCGTTATATTGGCGATTGAGGCGGCTGTCGATCTGCATAAACGACTGAAACAGCTTGGGCATATCTTCGGCGGCGATGCCGATGCCGGTATCGATCACATGGAACTGGAGTAAAGACTGGGCGCGATCGCAGGTGACTTCTAGCGTCACTTGCCCGTCGGGGGGCGTAAATTTCACCGCATTGCTCAACAGGTTGATCAAGGCCTGCTTGATCCGCAGTTCGTCTACATAGATCTCGCCGATCTCTTCGTCGGGTAGATAGCTAGCCAGCTTGATATTTTTTTGATGGGCGAGCTGCTTAACAAAGCTAACGCTAGCGCTACACAAGACCGGCACTAAGATAGGGCTGCGCTGAAGCTCTAGTTTGCCCGACTCAATCTTGGCCAGATCCAGAATGTCGTTGATCAGCGAAAGCAGATGGCGTCCGCTCTGGGCCACAACTTCTAGATACTGCTGCTGCTTTTCGTTGAGGTCGCCAAAGATCTCTTCTTTGAGCACATCGGTCATGCCCAAAATTGAGGTCAGCGGTGTGCGCAGTTCGTGGCTCATGTTGGCCAAAAACTCGTCTTTTAGCCGCGTCGCTCGGGCCAGTTCGGCGTTGGTTTGCTGGAGCTGGGCTTCGGCCTGTTTGCGATCGCTAATATCGCGGACAAAAAACACCACCTCATCCTCACCGCAGGGCGCAATTCGCACTTCCTCGTAGCGCAAGCTGCCATTGATCCAAACCTGCTGCTCGTAGCTGTGCACCGATTGCGTTTCGAGCGCTTTTTGAATCGTGCCAAATTTGCTCACACCGTTAGTGACGACCAAATGCGACGGAAACACCTCGTCGACGGTTTTGCCGATCGCTTCTTCTGGGTTGAGCAAGTTGCGCCCCGGCGGAGACACCATAAAATCGACATACTGCCCGGCTCGGTTGACCCGAAACACCAGATCGGGCAAGGCCAACAGGGTGGCATGGGCCCGCTCTTCGCTGCGCTGTAGGGCGGCCTGGATCGTTTTTTGATCGCTGATATCCATGGCAATGCCAAACACGCGGTTGACCCGGCCCTCGTCGTCTAGGCTGACTTCAGCTTTGGCGAAAATATAGCCAGAAGAACCGTCAGCGCGAATAATCTGAAAATCTGCTGCGTAGGGTTCGCCATGGTGAAGCGCCCGCTCAAGCAGGCGGCTGAGGCGCGCGCCATCGTCGGCTGGAAAATAGCGAAATAGGTTGTCGTAGCCGGGTTCAGGCTGCTGGGGATTGAGTCTAAAAATGCTGAAGATTTCTTTCGACCAGGTGATTTTTTGCGTTGCGGCGTCCAGTTCCCAACTGCCCAGGCGCGCAACCTGCTGGGCTTCGCGCAGGCTGGCCTCGCTGCGCTGGAGGGCGACCGTGCGTTGGGCAACCCGGTCTTCTAGCTCTCGGTTGAGCTGTTCGAGGGCTTGGGTATTGCGCTCACGCTCGATGGCAATTTTGGTAATGTTGGCGACGAGGGAGATCACCTCGATTTCGCGGGCTCCAGGATGGTGAATCGTCCGGTGATAGACGGCAAAGGTGGCGAGCACTGTGCCATCGCTGGCGATCACAGGCACCGACCAGCAGGCGCGCAGCCCGTGGGCCAAGGCGATGTCTTTGTAGCGTGGCCACAGCGGATCGGTGGCAATATCGGTGACAATTATGGGCTGCCGCCGCACGACGGCGGTACCGCAGGAACCGGCTCCTTCACCGATGGCAAGGCCATCGATCGCTTGGTTATAGGCGGCGGGCAGGTGGGGGGCAGCGCCATAGTAAAGCCTGCCATCGTGGTGCAGCAAAATTGAGCAGAGTCCCCCTTCGAGCTGCTCTTCGGTGGCCCGCGCCAGAGCGTCGAGGATGTCGGATAGCGGTTCAGCTTTGGCAATGCGCTCTAGGATGGCATTTTGCAGCGAGAGCTGCAATTCGGCCTGTTTGCGTTCGCTGATGTCGAGGTGGGTGCCGGTCATCCGCAGCGGTGTGCCGTCGGAGGCGCGTTCGACTACGGTACCCCTGGCCAGCAGCCAAACCCAGTGCCCGAGGCGGTGCTGCATGCGCAGTTCGCATTCGTAGGTGGGCACGGCTTGGGCAAAGTGCTGTTCGAGGAGCTGTGAGGCTTTAGACAAGTCATCGGGATGAACTTGCTTGCGCCAGGTTTCAATTGTAGTGGGGGCGAGCTCTTCTAGGGTGTAGCCAATCATCTCGGCCCAGCGGTCGTTAAGCGTCACGATGCCGGTGGGTATAGACCAGTCCCACAGACCAATGCTGGAGCCTTCGATCGCTAAATGGAGTCGCTCTTTGGCTTCGTTGAGGGCGATCGCCGCCTGGGCCCGTTCAGCCCGCATCTGAAATTCGCGCATAC
>DATNOW010000335.1:0-9630 GCA_036703515.1 Chroococcidiopsis sp. | reverse complement strand
GGGCTGGAGATCTTCTTCTGCTAAGGGGGGCGGGGCGCTAACGTCGAGTGCGGCTTGGACTGGCAGGGCTGGCAGGGCGGCGGCGGTAGCAGCAGTAGCAACTGCGGTGGCGAGGGTAGCCGTGGCAGCGGTCGCAACGGTGACTTGGCCATTGCTCTGACCGTTATGCTTGGCCTGAGGCTGCCCGTTGGTTAACGTCTTACCATTGTTTTGGCTAGCGCTATTGCTAGTTTTTTGACCATTGCCTGCGCCATTGCTAGCGCCATTGCTAGAGCTATTGCTAGGGCTATGGCCGTTTGTCTTGGTTTGGGGCGGTTGGCTGGGGGCAAGGTTTGTCGATGGGCTATCGAGCTTGGCGGTGGCTTTAGCAGGGACGGTGGCTTTAGGGAGGACGGTGGCTTTAACGGTGGACGCAGGCGATCGCGATGCCATCGGCTGGGGTTTCATGCGATCGCCATGTCCAGCGGCCACGCCGACCAGGATGGGGGCGGCTTGCTGCACCGCTTCGGGGCCATCGTCGATGGGGTTGGGCGGCAGGTCGGCATCGGGCGATGGCTCGACCGGGGCTCCAGTGTGCGTGTTGCGATCGCCGCTGAGTAGTTGCCACAGCTCGTCTTGGGGACTGGGCGGGGCTGACTGGGGGCTGGGGCGATCGCTCGGCGGTGGGGTATCGTTTTGCGCAGTTTTTGAGGTTTTGGGTGTGGTAGGTGGTGCAGGTGGTGTGGGTGGTTGAGGGGGCTCAGGCAGTGCAGGGGGCTCAGGCTGTACGGGTTGCGTGGGCGGAATATCCAGTGGCGAGCTGACCTGCGGTGGGTGGACAGGCGGCGCAGCTAGGGTCGGTTCACCCAGAAACTCGAAGGTGCCACTGCGACACCGCCAAAAATCGGGCGCAGATTGGGGTAGGGCATTAAACCAGGGCTGTGAAACCCAGAGCACCAGCCCCGACTCAATTACCGCCAGGTTGCGTTCGATGCTTTCCAGATGGGCTAAAAATAGCCGCTGCACGGCAGCAGGCTGACGGGTCAGTTGCTCAATGCCCAAGATCTGGAAGATCGGCAGGATCACCCGACGGTTGCCCACTCGCGGCGGCGGAAACTCTTGCGCCCACTGGGCGATTTGACCAATTGGATTGGGATCGCTGAGGTTGAGAGTTAAGCTCACTAGACGCGGATAACGCTGGGCGTCGCTGCTTGCAGAGGAGTCTGAGACCGCTGGCGGCGGGCCCGACAAATCATCCACCAGTTGGGCGGCCAGGCGATCGCGCAGGGTCAGGTCATCGCAGACCGCCACGAAAATCTGACGACGCAGGTGAAGGCTAAGAGCCAGCTTGAGGCGCTGATACGTCTGCTGGTTTTGCCCCAAAATCTTACGGAACGGGATATCAGCCACAGCAAGCACGGGATGTGAGAAAACCTTAAAATCTGAACGAGGCAATGCGGCTGATATCAGCTCCGGGGATGGGGGCTAAGGCAGCGCAGCGATTGGATGTCCAAGATATAGCGATCTTCACGGCTTTTCGGGGGTTGTCAGGACAAGATCGGGGGCAAACTGCCCGAACAAGCTTTGAGGATTCTTAAGATTCACCGCTGGATATTTCATGTCGCCAAGGAAAAATTTGACGCCCCAACGCAAACGAGGGCTCCCTAGGGAACCCTCGTTTCTCATAATCTATTTGGTTGTGATGGGTGTAATGCTTGGGTTACCCAGTTTGATAGGGTGCGATCGCCAGCCTAGGAAACAGCCACAGCCACGAAGATCAGACCGCCAATGAGCGCGATCGCGCCAATACCCAGAACCGCATAAAAAGCCTTCTGACGCTGAGATGGAGGTTCTGCGGCGTACATTTTGGGCTCGATTGCAAAGTTGTTTAGGCGTCCGCCCTCTTCGGTTGTGTATGGCATGGGCTGCAATCCTCAATGGTGATCTATTGATTCCATTGTAACAAATAATGAACGAACTGATGAGGATGTATCAAATCCTAACGTTCCATGTGAGAAATTGTTGCAATCTGAAACGTTGCCCATGGCCATGGGGAAGTGCTAGCAATGTCGAATTACTGGCAGTGCGGAATTACTGGCAGTGCGGAATTACTGGCAAAGCGGAATTACTGGCAACGCGGAAGCGATCGACACGACGCCCTGCCTAGGCAATCTATAGGGGCGACGTGCCCAGTCAGCGGGGGTTAGAAATCGACGCCGCGCTTGAGGTTGACGCCTTTTTCGGCGTAGTGCTTGTGGCAAAACACCTCGGAGTGGACGCTGGCGAGATCAAAGTAGGCCGGTGGGTTTTTGCAGCGTCCGGTGATGATGATCGTGGTGTCGCGCGGTTTACGCAGCAGGGCTTGGACGATGGGCTGTTCGGGCAGGAGCTCTAAATCGACCGTGGGGTTAAGCTCGTCGAGGATGATGGTTTTGTAAAGCCCAGAGGCGATCGCCGCTCGGGCAATTTCCCAGCCGCGTTCGGCTTCGACATAGTCGAGGGCCTGCTGCTGGCCGCGCCAAACGATGGCGTCGCGTCCACAGCGCTGGTGATCGACCAAGTTGGGATAACTCTGGCGCAGGGCGGCGATCGCTGCATCTTCGGTATAGCCGCTGCCGCCTTTCAGCCATTGCAAAATCAAAACCCGGTGCGACTGATCTTGGCTGATGCCCCGCCCAATTGCCTGCAGGGCTTTGCCGAGGGCGCTGGTTGATTTGCCCTTGCCTGCGCCGGTATAGATCTCGATGCCTTCGATGCCGTGGGCAGTGGCGTTGAGATTTTGCTGCGGCTTCATCTCGGAGTGCAGATCGGCAATATCGAGCAACGGCTGGGGTGCGCCCCAGCCAGTGGCGATGATTTCCAAATCTTCGGGTTTGTTTTTGAGGGTGCGCACGACTTCGTCGATCGGCAGCAGCCCCAGGTCGAGCACCGGGTTAATTTCATCGAGGACAACCACGGAATACAGCCCTGAAGCGATCGCTCCCTTAGCCACATCCCACCCGCGTTGGGCTTCGAGCTTATCGAAGCGGGTAATATCATCGGGGCCAAAAAACTCGCCCCTGCCGGTACGCACCTGGTCAATCAGATGAGGAAAGCCACCCTGTAGGGCTTCGATCGCCGCATCTTCGTCGTAGGTGCGGCCGGGCCCTTTGAGAAACCGCAGCAGCAGCACGCGGGTTTGCCAAGAGGTGCGAATGCCCAGACCGATGGAGCGCAATACCACCCCTAGCGCCGCCTGGGATTTACCTTTGCCTGCGCCATCGTAGACGTGGATTTGTCCGGCGATGCGCTCATCGCGGGTTTGTGCAGTGCGGATGCCGATACCGGTTCTAAGCATGGGGGTGATTTACGAGCGTGGGTGAGCGTGGGTCAAGGATCGCTAGTCTAACGTCTAGGGTTGGATATTGCGCTATGTATTGCGCTGTGTGTAGTAGTTTAAGCGGTCTTAGACGTAGGTTAGCCGCTAGATTTAGGGGCAGCTTCATTATTACCGCCAGTTGCGGCATTGATCAATGCCAAATCAACGACTAAAAATCGCAATGGCGATCGCCATTAAAGACCTTGTGTCAATCGGTGTGGCCTAGTGTAGCCTTATGGTTGAAGGAGCCGAGCATGTTCAGGGATGTGCCATGTTGCCAATCGTGTTGCCGCTGCGGATGATTTTATTTCAAGCAATGTTTTTGATGATGGCGATCGCCATTGAGTCATCTGTGCTGCGGCGCAACCTCGCCATTCCCCCCAAAAAAAGCGTGGAATACGCCACGGTGATCAACTTTTTGGCGACCATCATTGGCTGGCTGCTGTTCCTTAACGTTCAGTCGATTTTGCCCCAGGGTCTGCGGGTGGATGTGATTAGCGCCATCTTTTTTGATCGGTGGGCGCGATCGCTGATTCCTTGGACAATCTTGGCGGCCCTGATTACATTTTTTATGAGTTTGCTGGTCAAGTGGCTGGCGCTGTGGCAACTGCAGTTTTTCTTGGGCGACGTAGACCGGATCGACGCCAAGGAAGAAAAGCGGCAAATTACCCTGAAGCAGGCGATCGCCCGTCGCAACCTCAAGGAATCGCAGATGCTGGGCAGCAGCGATCGCACGACTGCGGTGTTGATTGGCAATGCGCTCAGCTATAGCGCCATCTCGCTGGTGCTAGTGATCCGGTTATTGGTCCAGGCACGCCTCAGCGCACCATTGCAGTGAAAGAGATCAAGTGAATAGAAATCAGTGAAAGAGATTAATAGTCTGATTCAAAAGATTCAAGAAGAGCTTGCGAAAGTCAAAGCATTTTCGTGGCAAACGTTTGTTTTCTTGAGTTGGTTTTCGTGGCTGGTGGCGTTTGCGGTCGCCAACCCGCTGCTAGAAGATGTGATTGCCAGAGTCGGCTGGATCTTCTTCACCATGGGGTTAGCCTGGGCGACCAAAGACTTCAAGATCGAGGTGCTGGGGTTGACGCTCCATCCTGGCCCGTGGCTGACGGGGGCGTTGGTCTGCGGCTTTGTGCTGGCGGGGCTGCCGGGCGGCATTCCGTTTTATGTGACGCTGTGGCCGCTGGTGTCGGCGGTGATCGCCCTGACTCCGTCGTTTCTCAAAAACGGCAGCGACTTGTTTAACCCCTTGGCCAAAGAACCCAAAAAGCTGGCGGGCGATCGCCAAGAGATGCTTAGCGTTTTGCTGTTTGCTATCTTGCTGAGCTGCTGGATTCAGTTTCACTTTTTGGTGCAAGATTGGCTGGTCGAATATCCCAGCCTGCGGGTCGATGACTTGGGGCGCAGCGCCTTTTTGGTCAAGTTTGGCTCGAAGGATGCCGCTCCTTCCAAGGGCTATCGCATGCTCGACAGTATGCAGCCTATTTTGCAAGAGCAGTTTGCGCGAATGTCGTGGTCAGAGGTGGAGCAGTGGTTGCTCAACCTGTCGGCCAATCTGCCAGCGCTGCGCGATCAGGCGATCGCCGCCTTGCCGGCCGATGGCGATTCAGAAAACAATCTGTGGAACCTGCAAGCCCAAGTGCTACCGGGCGAACCCGAATATACCCTGCGATTTCGCGCCTTTTGGCGGGGCCCTAGCGCCAATCCACAGGGATACTTTGTTGAGCGCGTCTGCCGCATTTCGCGTACCCCCATCGCCGCTGTTGGCACCCCCGGTAGCGCTACATTTCCGGCTACTAATCCTGCTACTAATCCTGCTGGCAATGCGGGCAACCGGGTCGAGTGCCAGCCTGTGGCCGATCGCATCTGGGTGCAATGATGGCTCCCGATGGGGGCAAGCTTAGCCTGTAAGACCAGAGTAATTCTTGGGAATTTTTGGGACTTCTTGGGACTTTGCCGTAATTCAGCCGTAATCAGCCGTAATCCAGTCGAGGAGGTTAACTGTGACATTGGGCAGAATAGTGGTGATTGCCACCAATGTCTTTCGAGAGGTGATTCGCGATCGCGTCTTGTATTTGATTGCGCTCTACGCTGGCATTTTTGTGTTAGCCAGCGTGCTGGTGCCCGAAGTGGCCGCTGGCACCCAAAACCAAATTTTGCCCGATATTGGGCTGGCCCTGATGGGGCTGTTGGGGCTCGTGATTGCCGTTTTTGTCGGCACTAGCTTGATCAACAAAGAAATCGAAAAGCGCACGGTGTTTGTCTTGATTGCCAAGCCGATCAGCCACGGCGAATTTATTGTCGGCAAGCAGCTGGGGCTATCGGGGGTGTTGGCGGTGCTGGTGGCGGCGATGACGCTGATTTACATGGCGGTGCTGAGCTTTTGGCAGATTCCTTATCCCGTGGGCAGCATCCTGGTCGCCGCACTCTACCAGTTTTTTGAGCTGTGTCTGATCACGGCGATCGCCCTGTTATTCAGCGTTTTTACCAGTTCCCTGTTGGCCACCCTGTTTACCTTTGCGGTTTACCTGATGGGTCACTTTAGCCGTGACCTTGTCACCCTCGGCAACCTGTCCGAAAACCCTAACGTGCAGCGGATTACCCAGGCGATCTATTTGATTTTGCCCGACCTGTCGCGGCTCAACCTCAAAAATGAAGCGGTCTATGGGCTGCAGCTGCTGCCCCCGGCGATGGAACTGGTTTCCAGTGCGCTGTATGGGCTGGTGTATATGGCCCTGCTGCTGGCGATCGCCACCCTAATCTTTTCTCGCCGCCAGTTTTGACGTTCGTTCACTGTGACTGTCAGATGCAGACAGGTGCAGACGTGATTTTTCTGCGAGATCCATGACCCAGACCACCATTCGGATCGCCAAGTCGACTGACCTAGACGCGATCGCCCGTTTGTTTGACGCCTACCGCCAGTTTTATCAACAGCCGCCCGACCTGAGGCTGGCCACCCAGTTTATTCGCGATCGCCTCCAAAACCGCGATTCTGCGATTCTTGTAGCGGCCGCAGAAACCAATGCCGCAACCGAGATCGTCGGCTTCTGCCAGCTTTATCCCTCCTTTTGCTCGATTGCCGCCGCTCCGATCTACGTCCTCTACGACTTGTATGTGGCCTCTGCGTCCCGACAAACCGGCATCGGCCAATCCCTCCTGCTAGCCGCCCACGACCTAGCCAAAGCCCACAAAAAAGTGCGGCTGGATCTCTCCACCGCCAAATCTAACCTGCCCGCCCAGCGCCTCTACGAATCCCTCGGCTGGGTGCGCGACGATGTCTATTTCACCTACAGTCTGCCGATCACATAACACCCGCAGTCGCCTTCACCCTTCACCCTTTACCCCTTTCTCTCTTTCCCAACGCCCACCACCCAACGCCCATTGCCCACCACCCCATTCCCCTTCCAATACATTTGAACTCACGATACACTGGTTGAGCTGTTATCTGTGGGCGGTTTATGGCTTCTTTTCCCCTGATCCAATCGATTTATACCGACGGTGCCTGCTCGGGCAACCCTGGCCCTGGCGGATGGGGAACGGTCGCGTACTTTGCCGATGGCAGCGTCCATGAGATGGGCGGGCGAGAAGCGCAAACCACCAACAATCGGATGGAAATGCAGGCGGCGATCGCCGCTCTTGAGTTTTATAATCGCTCGGGGCAGACCGGGGCGATCGCCCTCTATACCGACAGCGAATACGTCAAAAACGGCATTACTCAGTGGATCAAAGGCTGGAAGAAAAAGGGGTGGAAAACCTCGACGGGCAAAGCCGTGCTCAACCAAGACCTGTGGCAGATAATCGATCAGCTCAACTCTAGCCGCATCACCTGGACCTATGTGCGGGGGCACAGCGGTAATATTGGTAACGAACGCTGTGATGCGATCGCCCGCGCTTTTTCCCAAGGTCGCACCCCGACCTTGCAGCAGGTTGATCTTAGTGTTTTGCCCGTTGCGACCGATTAGCCAACGGTTAGGAATAGAAATTACATAAGGTGGCGCGGGGGGCCGGTTTTGCCGAAATCTCTTCGGGCAAAGCAAATTTATTAATTCCTCCCAGAATTGTGCCGAGACTTGCGCCCAGGATTGCCCCTAGAATTGCCTGTGCAAAACTCTATCCAATCGACCATTCTCCGGTTATCCTTTGAGCAACGCTGAATTCGCCAATGGCGATATCCAGCGCTAGTCTTGACGTGATTTCCCCACGGAGCGAATGATGAATCGAGTCAGCGCGATCGCCTCCCTAGTTGTGGTGCCCCTCGTCAGCACGATTGTGCCTGGGGCGATCGCCCTCTGGACGCTGCCTGCCGCTGCTCAGATCGTGCCCGATCGGTCGCTGGGGGACGAGTCTTCGGTGCTGCGCCAAAACGTCCTGCGGCAGGGGCGGCTGATCGACCGGATTGAGGGCGGTGCAACGCGGGGGAGTCTGCTGTTCCACAGCTTTCGCGACTTTAATGTAGGGGTGGGCGATCGCGTCTATTTCGCTAGCCCCAGTGGTATTGCCAACATCCTCAGCCGCGTCACGGGCAACAGCCGCTCCGAAATCCTTGGCCGGTTGGGGGTCGATGGCTCTGCCAATCTTTATTTGATCAACCCCAACGGCATTGTGTTTGGCCCCAGCGCCACCCTCGACATTCGCGGCTCGTTTTATGCCAGCACCGCCGATCAGATCCGACTCGACAACGGCTGGGCCTTTAGCGCGACGAACCCTACCGCTCCGCCCCTGCTGGCGGTTAACCTGACGCCGGGGCTCCAGCGCGGCGGCATTGCAACCGGGTCTAGTGTTATCAATCAGGGCAATCTGGCGGTAGGCGGCGACCTCACCCTGGCGGCCGACCGGCTCGATTTGTATCACCAGCTCAGCGCCGGGCAGACCCTCAGCCTCTATGCCCAAGACACCCTGCGGATTCGCGACTCTGCTACGCAGCCGTTTATCGCGACGTCGGGTGGAAACATGCTGCTCCAAGGCGATCGCGTGGTGGATATCAGCGCCCTCAGTCATCCCGGCAGTGGCTTGAATGCGGGGGGTGATTTGGTGTTGCGATCGCTGACTCCAATTACGGGGGATGCCCACTTTAGCGCGGGCGGTAGTTTCCGCATTGAGCAACTGGATGGCAGTTTGGGCGATCTGTCTAGCCCTAACGATCCGGTGATTCGTGCGGGCGGCAACGTCAGTTTTACCGACTATACGGGGGCGTCGCTGCACATCTTTGCGGGGGGAGCGGTCAATATTGGCAGCGTCACGATCACCGGCCCCGATGTCACCAACGGCATTAACGAAACGGTGACCCTCTCCGACGGCAGCACGGTGGCGATCAGCGGCAACACCCAGGCGACGCTGGATGTGCGGGCTGGCACGAGGGCGGTGGGTAGCCCCGCCGGTCTGACGGGGGTGCCGTCGCCGACAGGGCTTAACTTAGGCAGTGGCGCTAGCTCGGCCAATATCACCATTGGGCAGATCACCGTGACGCCGGCCAACGGGCTAGTGTTCTTGACCAATCAATATCAGCCCGATGCCAGCCTCAGCGGCGGGACGATTCGAGTTGGGTCGATCGAAGTTTCTAACCCGGCGGGGAGTGGCTCGGTGGTGCTCGATGCGCGGGACGGCATTCGACTGACGGGGGCAGTTAGTGCGATCGCGGCAACGGGTAACGGCGGCGATATTCGGTTTTTGGCCGATGGGGATATTAACCTAGAGCCTGGGTTTTCGATATTGTCGGAGGGCGTGGCCGGTGGGCGCATCCAGCTAGCCAGCGGTGGCACTTTGACGATTACGGGGCCGGTGGAGCCGCCGCCGACTCCCGATATTCGCACCCTCACTATTGGTGATGGGGCGGGCGGCGATCTGAGCTTGAGCGCTCCATCGATTGTGCTAAATGGTACGGCCATCAGCGCTACCCTAGGGGAAGGAGCAACCGGGCAAGGGGGCGATCTGCGGATTCGAGCGGGCAGCCTGTTTGCTGGATTTTCGGGCGTGACATCCGAAAATTTGGGTAGCGGTGCCGGGGGGCGCTTGGCGGTAAATGTCAGCGGCGATACCACCATTGTCGGCAGCACGTTGCTCAGCGTGGCGGTGGGGGATGGGGATGCAGGCGCAGTTAGCTTTAGGGGGCGATCGCTGACGGCCAACAACGGTGGTCAGTTGGGTTCTGTGACCTTTGGGGGTGGGGATGCGGGGGACGTGACGATTGTCGCCCGCGACTTTGTGGCGTTTGATGGCTTTGTGCCGACCTTTCAAGATCCCGATGGCAATATTTTTGGTGGCATTGCCAGTGGGGCCTTTAGCTCAGCCGA
>DATNOW010000334.1:0-2328 GCA_036703515.1 Chroococcidiopsis sp. | reverse complement strand
CTTGCCGCAAGTCTTCGCCAAGGGACGGTTTATCGTGCGGAAGTATGGAAAAAAAACAGTTTTTTGAAACTCGATACCTGCTTGATATTCACCTGATATCTAGAAAATTAAGATAAGAAAATTGGAGGATGCAATTATGCCACTTCAATCTACAACTCAAGTCGTAGACATTCTGCTCAATTCAAATCCACCGCCGCGATCGCCCGCACTGCTGGACTACATTTCACTGAATTCAAGCTTAGGCGAGCCGAAGGTCGGTTTTAATGGTTTTGATCTGGGTCAAGGAACTGGCGATGGCAGGAATGAGGTCGTCGGCTTTTCGTTTAACTTTAAGCCGTTTCAATCGATTCAATCGGCCTCGTTAACGCTCGATCTAACCCTCTCTGACGGCAGCACCGACGAGCTGCTGTTTGCCGATAACTCCAGCATTAGGGGAGCATTTGTCTCTGGGGCCAAATTCTATGGCAATAAACTGCTGAGCCCAATCCATGGCTCCCATCAATCGATAACGTTCGATCTCACCCATATGGATACGGTTGTGAATGGCAATACGTCTGTGGCGGGGCCACCAGAAAACCTTAGCCCATACCTGTTAGACGGCACATTTGATGTGGCCTATGCCGATGATGCCATCATTCACAGCGCCCGTCTCCAGATCGTGGGCACCCCCAACAAAGCACCTGGCCATATTTACTTCCTCACCAACCCTGCCAAGGGATCGTCGTGGACAGATGCCGAAGCCCAAGCTGTTGCCGCCGGCGGGCATCTCGTCACGATCAATGACGCAGCAGAGCAAATGTGGCTCAATCATACCTTTGACGCCCGCGTCCATTATGGAGATTCGATCCTCAAAGAATCATTCTGGATTGGACTCTACGATCCCCAGGGAGACAATACCGATCAATGGATAAGCGGTGAACCCGTAACCTATACCAATTGGGCAAGCGGTGAACCCAACAGCGCCTATGAGCAGTATGGGGAATTAAATCCCAGCTTTGCTGCCGATCAATGGAACGATCGTGATGTCTACGCCTCAGAAATTGGCGGGCGCGGCATTGCGGAAGTGGTAGGAAGCATGACTGGCAGCCCTGGTGATGACTTTCTCTATGCCCTCGGCGGAGATGTCACTATAGCTGGCGGCGCTGGAAATGATAAGATTTTTGGCGACGTGGGTGACGATATCCTGAGGGGCGACGCCAACAACATCAGCGCTCAAGGTAAAGTTGGCGGCAACGACACCATTGATGGCGGCGGTGGTGATGACCGTATTGGTGGTAAGGGCGGTGATGACACTCTCTTTGGAAACGAAGGGAATGATCAAATCTGGGGTGATAGCGGCAACGATCTCCTCAATGGTGGTCCAGGCTGTGACACGCTGCGGGGCGGCACTGGCCGCGACACCTTTGTCCTGATGGCGGGTGGCGGTGTCGCAAAAATCAAAGACTTTGCCCTTGGCCAAGATTACATTGCCCTCTTTGATAAACTCTCTCTGGGCGATATTACTCAGACCCAGCACGGCAGGGATGTTTGGATTAACCTTAACAATCAAACCCATGATCTGCTGGCCATCGTTAGCGGTGTTAAGGTTGACCAGCTAACGGCAAGCTCATTCCGAGCAGGATTTACCTACTAGCCCTTGTGATAGCGAGCGGTTTCTAACAGCGGGCGGTCTCGCATGGTCTAGCAATAGATGCTTGATTAAGCGATGCTGCCCCGCTTCCGTGCTTCTTTATAGGACGTGCCGACATTGCGTAAGCCAACTCGGATCATCTGCTGCTCCAGCAGGGCAAAGAAACGGGCGCGATCGCTTCCTCTAACAACGGCCTGGTTGTGGGCCTCGGCCAATGCCACCGGGTAGCCATAGCCCTTTTGCACCTGGGTAATGGTCAGACTCAGCGCTTGATTAAACAGCCGCTCATCGACCGCGACCCACTGCGGCACCTCTACCCGCGCCACCTCTGCCCCAACGTGCAGATAGCAGAAGTAGATCGTGTGATCGCCATAGCAGTCCAAAATTTTGGCAGAGCTGCGCCACAGCGGGCTGCGCTGTCCGGGCTGGAGCAATTGTGACCAGATGTTGGCATCGCGTAGCGGTGCCAACACATTACAGGGAGCTTGATCGGTCTGTCCAGCGCAGTGAGTAAGGCAATCGGGGGTGGGGTGGGGGCAAGTTTGCAACCGCACAAAGTTAAGCGATTCGCCGCTGCGGGCAGCGCTGAGATAGCCCACCAGCGGAATCTGGGCGGCCCGCAGTTGATCCCATGCTTCTAAGATTGGGATAAGAATGCGATCGCGTGCTTCCAAGGGCAGCGGTTCCAAAAACCAGTG
>DATNOW010000333.1:0-10858 GCA_036703515.1 Chroococcidiopsis sp. | reverse complement strand
TTGGCGTAGACATTGCGCTGCCTCACCAGATCGTAGACGTAGAGCAGCGCCAGGGTAGACTCTGCAATTTGCTTGGTAAACTGCTGCTGCTCCCGCAGGGTTTCTTCGGTGCGCTTCAGCTCGGTCAGGTCGTGGACATTGATGACAACACCCGAAATCGTGCCGTCTGTTTCGATAAAGGGGGCATAGGTGGCGCGGACAAAACGCTGCTGGCCGTCGCGATAGTTGAGCCAGGAGTCAACCGAGAGCTTGGCTTCACCCGCAAGGCAGCGATCGAGCAGGGGCTTGGCCGAGTTTTCAAAAAAGTCTTGCCCCAGCAGTTCTGCGACGGAATGCCCGATAATCTGGTCGGAGGATTTTTGATTCCAGTCTAGGTAGGTTTGGTTGATGATTTGGTAGCAGTAGTTGCGATCGAGCAGCGAAACGCAGTCGGGCGTAGCAGAAACGATGCGCTCATAGCGACGCAGGAGGGCTTCGTCTTGCTGGCGTTCTAGCTCGGAGGCCGCGCGAACCGCAAAAATCGTCAGCACTTCTTGAATAAATTCGACGTTGGCGATCGCCTGGTTGCTGAGCACGCCAATCACGCCAATCACCACACCGTCTGAGTTGAGCAACGGTATGCCAGCATAGCTTTCGGCCCCTAGGCTGTGCAGCATGGCGCTCTGGGGAAAGCGCTGCTGAATCTGTTCGGTACAAATCCAAAACCCTTGGGCGATCGCATTTTCACAGGGCGTTCCGGCTAGCGAAAACTCAGCCCCGTCTAGACTTTGCCCACGGCTTAAGCCAGCAATCACCTTAACCGTAGCGCCATGAGGTGGGGTTAAGGCGCTGACAAAAATATGATCCATCTCTAGCATCTGGAGCAGATAGTGCACCAGCGAGTGGAAGAAGGCATCCCCCGTTTTGGCCGACACCCCCTGGGCGATATTGCGGATCATGTCGTCTTTTTGCTTGCGATCGCTAATATCGGTGACAAACCCTTCTAGCCACTGCAAGCTGCCATCTTCGCCGTAGATGCCGCGCCCCCGCTCCCAGACCCATTTCTGCTGCCCGGTCTTGGTGATAATACGATACTCACATTCATAGGCCTGGCGATCGCCTAGAGCGGCTTGCACAGTCTCCCACACCCGTTCTGCATCGTCAGGGTGGATCTCTTGCCCGCAGGAAATCGAGCGCTCAACCAAGTATTCTTCGGGCTGGTAGCCCGTGACCTTTGTGACCCCCTGGCTGATAAATTCGGGCGTGTAGTTAGCGTCGTTGTGTACCCGATAGACATAGCCGGGCAGGTTGCTGATTAGGGTAGAAAGCTGCTGCTGGCTGTTTCTAAGGGCGACTTCGGCCAGCGTTTGCTCGGTTTGAGACGGCGGTTGCAGGCGGCTTTGCTGAATCGCCGTGCCGAGGTGCAGGGCAATCTGCTCGACATACTGCACTTCGATGGGCTGCCAGTCTCGCGCGCCGCGGCAGTGGTGGACGATTAGCAGCCCCCAGAGCGTCGTCTGGCACCACAGCGGCACCACGATGTTGGCCCGCACCTGTAAGCGCCGCATCAGGTCGATATAACAAGGCGAGAGGTCACTGCCCTCAATGTCAGCACAAACGGAGGTTTGCCCCTGCTGGTAGGGCTTTAACCAGTGGGCATCAAAGCAAGGGTCGTAGATCAATTGCCCCATCACAGGCGGGCAGCCGCTTTGGGTTGACTCGAAGGCGACAACAGCATCGCGATCGCCCAAAAAGCGATAGACCAAGACACGGTCAACATCAAGTAGCGCACGGGTATCCGCGATCGCCCACTGCAAAATATCGTCTAAAAACTTTCCCGACTGGATTTGGAGCGCAATTTCAGAAACTCTTTCCAGAATTGTCTCTAAAGAGAGAGAGTTAGACTCCATCGACGGTCGGTATAGCATTGCGAAGACGGCAAATACTGAGTAGTATTTTTATCACCTATTCTTTTATTATTATTTAACTATTTACCAGTTTCGACCGTGGTTTTGGGTAAAGCTTCTTAAAACGACATACGCGTTTTGGTTGACAGGGAAGTGATCCCCGCGATCAGCCTTGGGCTCAGACCCACAATCAGACAGAGATTAAGAATAGGTTATTTCTTAAGGGTCTGGCAACAGCAATTTGCGTAACCTGTTACGCGACAGGTTACGCAAATTGCCGATTGAGGCTCTGTTGAGGCTCTGCCCCATCGCTCTCTCAGGGGCGTGTTGTGTTACTGGGGTTGAACTACTGGGGTTGAACTACTGGGGTTGAGGGGCCGGGGGCGGACTGCTGGAGGTGGGCTGCTGGGGGCGATTAAAATAGGCTTTGTAGACTTCATGGGCTACGGGCAGCGCCGCCACACCGCCATAGCCGCCATTTTCAACGATAACGGCGATCGCAATCTGTGGGTTATCGACCGGGCCATAGCCGACAAACAGGGCGTGGGGTTTGGGGCCCGGGTTTTCGGCTGTGCCGGTTTTGCCAGCCGTGGGGGGAATTGAGCCGTCGCTTAGGCGTCGCGCCGTGCCCATCTGCACCGCCGCGATCAGCCCACTGCGGATGGCGTTGATGGTGCCGGGGGCGATGCCGGTTGCAGTCGGCTGCATCTCAGGCAGATTGGTCTCGGAAGTCAGCAGGTGGGGATGGACGCGTTTGCCGCCGTTGGCGATCGCCGCGACCATGACCGCGAGTTCGAGCGGCGTCACCTGCACCAGCCCTTGCCCAATCGACGTGCTGACCGTGTCGCCCACATACCAGGGTTCGCCATAGAGTTCTTCTTTTTGGGCCGGGGTCGGGATCAGCCCTTGGCTGCCACCGTCGAGCCCCAGGGTGCCGGAGGTGCCAATGCCTAGGGCGTGTCCCCATTGGGCGATCGCCTCAGGCCCCACGGCCATCCCCACCCGATAAAAGAAGGTATTGCTGCTCACCGCTAGGGCTTCTCGGAAGCCAATCGAGCCATAGCCGTGGTTGCTGTGCTCCCAAAACTGAATGCCGCCAACGCTGATAAACGCCGAGGTGCCAATGCGTGAATCGGGCTTAAATTTCCCTGACTGCATCCCAGCGGTAGCCGTGACAATTTTAAATGTGCTGCCCGGCGGGTAGCTTTGCAGGGCCCGGTTGAGGAAGGGCTGATCGCCCTCTTGCAGCCTTTTCCAGTCGGCCTCGGTCACCCGGCGGGTAAACAGGCCAGGGTCAAAAGTTGGTGAACTGGCGATCGCCAGCACTTCTCCCGTTTTGACATTCAATGCCACCACAGCCCCCCGCCGACCGTTGAGCCCCCGTTCGGCCGCCCGCTGTAGGTCGAGATCAATCGTCAGCCGCACCGATTGTCCCGGCTGCGCCGGATGGGTGCCCAGCATTTGCAGCTCGCGCCCGTGGGCGTCTACTTCCACTAAGCGGTTGCCCCAAACGCCCTCTAGACTGTCATTAGCCAAGCGTTCTACGCCCGCATGGCCCACAATCATACCGTTGGGATAGTTGGGGTTCGCCGCCATATCGGCTTCACTGGCTTCGCCAATGTAGCCCAGCAGATGAGAGGCCAGCGTGCCATTGGGATAAAACCGAGACGACCCGGCAAACACCTCCACTCCCGGCAAATTGGCCTGCTGTTCGGAGAGGGCCACAAACATTTCGGGGGTAATCTGCTGCCGAATCCGCACCGGCATCGATGAGTCATAGCCAGCCTGATCAAGACGGGCAATAATTTCTGGCTCTGGCACAGCCAAAATGGCACTGAGGCGTTTGGCCGTGGCACGCCACTGCTGCGGTCGCTGTTGGCGGGGCCACAAATAGACCGACCGCGTTAGCTGGTTAGAGGCCATGAGTTTACCGTTGCGATCGGTAATGTTGCCCCGCTCTGAGGGCATGGGGATCAGGCGGACGCGGTTTTGCTCGGCCAGGAGACGGTTGTGGTTGCCTTGGACGATTTGTAGGTAGGCCAAGCGCGACACGCATAGTCCCATGCCGGTTGTGATGCACAGCATAAATGCCAGCATCCGCCACATCAACGCCGTGTTGTTGGCAGGGTTATGGACAAGGGAATCGTTGATCTGCCGACCTCTAGAAAAGGAGGAGACTCTAGCAACCATGGGTAATCTGGGCGGGGTAAGGTTGACTGGACGACAGGCGATATTTCTGTGTATCGATCGGCGCATTGATTAGCGCATTGATCAGCGCATCGATTAGCGCATTGATCGGTGCACGTATCTGCATGTTTATCTGTGCAGCAAGTCGTGCAGTCCTCTGCGCAGCACTCTGCACCGCTGGGGATCGTGAGTTCAATGATTGCCATCACCCCGGTTTTCTGTCGGCGTGAACGGCGATAAGCTCTACTGCAGAATTTGGGTTATACAATCCGGGATTCTGGGGGAAATAGGGCAGCGATCGCCATACCTGAGATGTCGCAGAGCCATCCGATCGAGATCGATAGCGGACATCGGGGCGAGGTGCAGTGAGGGTTGGCCTCGTCTCGCCATTTATCCATTCGCGTCATCGGATGGACTAATCCGGATCATTTGTTGAGATCTGTTGGGATTAGCTATTCAGTGAATATGCAGATTAGTGGGGAGAGCGGTCAGTCTTAAATTGCCTCCTAGTCTAAGACTGCCGCTTGAAAATGGGCTCAATTTTTTAGACTTCCTTTAGCCCCGTGCCGATGGCGGACGGTTCGGTGAGATGAATGGTCGCGGTGACAACCGAGGGATCGCTGGAGGGAAGAATACGGAAACCGAGTTTTTCGCAGACCCGCTGCATCGGACGATTGTCTGACAAGATTTCAGCATAGATGCGATCGCACTGTTCGTCGCGCCCAATTTGCAACAGTCGCCGCAACAGCTCAGTCCCTAACCCGCAGGTTTGATGGCGATCGCTGACGAGCATCGAAAATTCCGCATCGCGGCTGCCGTGCTGCTTACTCAGCCGCCCAATTGCTAACAATTCCGACTGCCCTGTGGCCGGGTCGGTATGTTCCACCACTAGCGCCATTTCGCGATCGTAGTCAATAAAACACAGGCGCGTCAGGCGTTCGTGGGCCACGCGCTGGCTGAGTTTGATCAGGTGGAAGTAGCGCAGGTAAACGCTTTCCTCGGAAAGGGTTTGGTGGAAGGTGGCGAGCAGCGGTTCGTCTTCGGGGCGGACGGGGCGGATGGTGACGGGGGTGCCGTCTTTAAGTGTCCATGAACCCACATACCGATTGGGATAGGGGCGAATCGCCAGTTTGGGCAACTGTTCCGCTTGGGTCTCAGGGTCGTGCAGCACAACGCGGGCATCGAGGGCCAGCAGGCGATCGCTCGTGGCCAGCAGCGGGTTGATGTCGATTTCCTTAATCCAGGGTTGCTCGACGACGAGGTGGCTAAACTGCACCAAGAGCTGTTCGAGGGCGGCCAAATCGACCGCTTGACGACCCCGCACGCCCTTGAGGGCTTTGTAGATCTGGGTTTGTTCCATCATCCGCCGAGCCAGGGTGGTATTTAGCGGCGGCAGGGCGATCGCCCGGTCTTTAAACACCTCGACCAGTTGCCCACCGCAGCCAAACAGCAGCACGGGGCCAAACTGCGGGTCAAGGCTGCTGCCAATAATAATTTCATAGCCATCTAGCCGCACCATGGGCTGCACGGTGACACCCAAGAAATGCTCACTCCCGACGCGATCGCTCACCGTGGTTTGGATCAACTGATAGGCCCGTCGCACTGCGGCCGCATCAGGTAAATTAAGCTGTACCCCGCCGACATCGGTTTTGTGGGTGACGGTTTTAGAAAATAGCTTGAGCACCACCGGGTAGCCCATGCCGTCGGCACAGCGCACGGCCTCGTCTTCAGAGGTGGCCACTGCCGTTTGCACCACAGGGATATCATAGGCGGCCAAGATCTGCTTCGATTCGGCCTCGGTCAGCAGGGTGCGCCCCGTCTGTCGCGCCGCCTGAATAATCGGTGTGGCGATCGCCTGGGCAGTTTGGGCATGTCCCGGTTTTTCGGGTAGCGTCGGCGTTTCGTAGATGCCGCGCAGGTTGTAGCTCGACTGCCACATATAGTTAAACACCCGCACCGCCTGATCGGGATAGGGATAGGTCGGCACCTTAGCGCGATTGAGCATTAGCTCCCCTTCCGACACATCCGAGCCGCCCATCCAACTGGCCAAAATCGGCTTACCCCGCAGGGCGTCAGCATGGCTGGTTAAAAACGACTGCACCTGTTCGGCCGTGCGGGTCGGGTCTGTCATCGACTGCGGCGTCAAAATCACCAGCAGCCCGTCGCTGTCTGGGTTTTGCACCGCCACTTCGATCGCCTTGAGGTAGCGTTCCGGCTCGGCATCGCCCAAAATGTCGATTGGGTTGCTGTGGCTCCAGTGGGGCGGCAAGATCGCGTTGAGGTCGGCGATCGCCTCGGGCGACAGCTCGGCCAGTTCACCCCCCGTACCAATCAGCGCATCGGTGGCCAGCACCCCCGGCCCTCCGGCATTGGTAATGATCGTCAAGCGAGGGCCTTTGGGGCGCGGCTGCTTGGCCAGCACCTCTGCCATATCAAACAAATCCGAAATGCTCGACACCCGCAGCACGCCACAGCGCCGAAACGCCGCATCCAGCACCGCATCACTGCCCGCTAGCGCCCCGGTGTGAGAGGCCGCCGCCTTGGCTGCCGCGTCTGTGCGCCCGGCCTTGATCACAATCACCGGTTTGGTCAACGCTACCTCGCGGGCCGCCGACAAAAACGAGCGGGCATCCCCAATCGACTCCATATAAATCACGATGCTGTGGGTGTTGGGGTCATCTCCCAAATAGTCGATCAGATCACCCCAGTCGACATCTAGCATCGAGCCAATCGAGACAAAGGCGCTAAAGCCGACATTTTCCCGGAAGCTCCAGTCCAGAATGGCAGTACACAGCGCCCCACTTTGGCTGATAAAGCCGACATTGCCCGGCCGGGCGATGGTGGTGGCAAAGGTCGCATTCAGCCCCACCAGTGGGTTCATCACCCCCAGGCAGTTGGGCCCAATCAGCCGCAGCTTGCCCCGCTGTAGCTGTTCGCGAATGCGCTGTTCGAGCTGTTGCCCCGCTTCACCGGTTTCTTTAAACCCGGCCGAGATCACGATCGCCCCCTTCACGCCCGCGTCAATGCACTCGCCAATAATGTCGGGGACGGTGGTAGCGGGGGTAACAATAATCGCCAAGTCAACCGGATCGGGAATCGCCGCCAGCGACGCATAGGCCGGAATCCCCAAGACGCTGTGGCGTTTGGGGTTGACCGGAAAAATCGTCCCGCCGAAGGGGTTGCTAATCAAATTCCATAAAATCGTTCGCCCAACGCTGCCTTCGCGATCGGTTGCGCCGATCACCGCCACCGTCTGTGGGGCAAAAATGGCATCGAGCGGCTGTTGCTGATCCCGTCGTTCGTTGAGGTAATCAACGCGTGAACTAAAACTGTGATCGGTGGTTGGTCTGGGTTGTCTGTTCATACAACAAGTTTTAACGACACGTTCGGTTATACCCAATCAAATCCTGTGTTGCTGCTGGCTCCCGTCGTACCGCTTCCTGCCTCTATTTCATGCTGATGCTAGATAAACAATCTGAGGAATTTGTGAGGAACCATCGGGGCGATCGCCCTACCCTAGGCAGTGCAGCTGGTATAGTAATCCTGAAGCACCGCGAAAAAAAGTTACGGTACGTTTGCAGTTTTCCCATAGTTCATGGTAACCTCAGTAATCGTGCGGACGCATAGCTCAGTTGGTTAGAGCACCACGTTGACATCGTGGGGGTCACTGGTTCGAGTCCAGTTGTGTCCATATTTAATTTGTTTGAGCGGGTTCTGGCGTAGGGCGCTGGTCTGTGGGTTGCAGGCAGGGCCTGTGCCAAAACAAACATTGACCAAAACAGGGTGTCGGATGGCAGCTTTTTAAGCCATCATAGGTTCGGCTGCTGTCGGATTTTATATAAACACGCCACACCCTGTTTTTTATGACCGTTTTTTCATGATTTTTGTAGCGTTAAAGAATAAAGAACTAAAGCGATCGCTGTGGATATTGCTAAGTCTCCTTTCCCTATCGTTTGTTCTGTGCGTTTCCTTGGCGATCGCCTACATCACAGCTCCGCGCATCCCAGTTCTAGGATTTCATGCAATTTACGATCTAGAACAGGTTGATTCCAACCAGGCTGATTCTAAACAAGCGAATACCAACGTAGCGCGACAAGAAATGTCGAGCGCAATGAACTATTCAAAGCAAAATTTAGAACAAATAGTTGACTATCTCGTTCGCGAAAATTACTGGTTTCTGACGACACAAGAATTACTCGATTTTTTTATTGAGCGATCGCAGCCGATTCCGCCAGAGCATCGCAACCAGCGACCGATCATGCTCTCTTTTGACGACAGCTATAAATCGATCTATAGCAACGTTATTCCGATTTTAGAAACCTTAGAAAAACGCTATGGGCGCAAGGCCAAAGTCGTATCATTCGTCAACCCTGGCACCTTAGCCACTGCCGATCATCCTTCCACCAGCTATCTTTCCTGCGAAGATTTGCGTCAAGGTTTTGCAAAGGGATTTTATGACATTCAATCGCATGGCTTAAAGCATCGTCACTTAACCCAACTTTCACAAGCCGACCTGCTCGAAGAAGTTGCCCAAGCCCAGGTGGAATTAAAAAAATGCCTCAGCGATTTAGACCCCAACCAAACCGTAGCAACCCACTTTGCCTATCCCTTTGGTGAAACCAATGCTGCCGTTGAATCAGTCGTTTCGACCTATTACCAATCGGCCTATTTGTATAACAGCAAAATACTGCGGTTTTGCCACCTGCGCGATCGCTTCTTGATCTCACGACTCAGCATCAACCAAAAAAAAGACCCCGCCCGCGTCATCCAAATGGCAGAGCGATCGCGCCCCATCCAAGGCGATAACCCTTGCTAAATAGCTGGTGCTAGCGCTAAAACACACCGGTTGGTGAGCGCAGCCGAACCACCCCCCACCCCATCACTCCAATGAAACTACCATCCCTCGCTTCCCCGCTGCTGTTGGCTGTTTTGCTGATCGCCTGCTCAAATCGCGACGACGTGCAAAATCCCATCAGCCAAGGGATCATCGAGCAGTTAAATGCCAATAGCGCTGCACCCGTCGATTTAGCCCAGGTTGGCCCAGCGGCTTGGGAACAGGTGTGTATTTTGGGCCCCTATACCGATAACCAGGCGACCGCAAAGGTTCTGGGCTTTGAGTGGGATTCTGAAAGCAAAACTTCTATTGCCGATAGTGACGGCATCAACGTGCTAGCCTTCATTCGCAACCAAGAAGTGCTGGCATTTACAGAGCACTCCAGAGACAAGGGCGACTTTGTGAAGGTGGTTGCCCAATGCTTTGAGCGTGACCAAGCTAAGCTGACGCGTGAAGTTGGCCAAGACGGCTGGATCTACCTTGTTGCACCATCGGCGGATACTCCCTAGCCCACCCCCCAGCAAAGATTACTGGGGAATTCCTACGGCCTCCGTGAGGGGCATCTCAGGGGATAGAGATGTAGCCCCTGTAGGTTGGGTTGAACAACGTGAAACCCAACACCAGCGGCAGTTTTGGGTTATACCAACATACTGGTCTGGCAGCTTTTTATTGGCTGTCTTCCCAATCTTGACGAATCGCCTGCCGCAAATCGACCCCTTGAAAATTGGCCAGTTCCAGCTTGGCGCGGGTCAGATCCGTGCGATGCAAATCCGCATTTTTGAAATTGGCCGCCCGCAGTTCGGCGTGGCGCAGATTGGTCTCGCAGAGGAATGCTTCTGTTAAGTTGGCCTCGTTGAGGTTGGCGCGATTAAGGTTGGCGTGTTGCAGGTCGGCCCCACACAAATTTGCGCCTCTGAGGTTGGCTCTGATCAGGGTTGCGCCACTCAGATCGGCAAGGGTGAGGTCGGCCCCCGACAAATTGACCTCGCTGAGGTTGGCTCCCCGCAAGTCGGCGCTGCGTAGATCAGCCCCTTGTAGGTTGGCTTTGCTCAGATCGGCAAACTGCAAGTCTGACAGCCGAAAATCGACATAGCTGGCATCAATGGAGGTGAGAATAGCGCGCACCAGTTTTGCGGTTCTAAAGTTGGCGTGGATCAAAATGGCATTGGCCAAATCGGCTTCGCTCAAATCGGCTGCGTGCAGGTCTGCATGCTGCAAGTCTGCACCACTCAAGTAGGTACCACAGAGATCGGCTTTGCTCAGGTTGGCATGAGACAACTCAGCGCGGGTAAGGTCGGCTTTGCTCAGGATGGCCTTGCGGAAGTAGGCCTCATGCAGCACGGCTCTGGGCAGGTGAACCCCGGCTAGGTTGAACTTATGGCAGCGAATTTTGCTGAAATTTGGCTTGATCCCAGCTTTGACGAGATGGGTCTGATGGCATTCGTTCCAGTTATCGACGCCTTTGAGAAAGATTTCTAGCAGGGCTTGATCGGTCAGCAAAGATTCAGAATTAACCATACGGCGGGCAAAAAGAGGGATAAGGCGCGGTTGTGGGCAAATTTTGGCATTGCGCCGTAGCGTACTGCCTGGGTTAAAACAGCGTGGCCGCGGTGATGGGCAGCAGAGTGCCCTGGAGATTTGTATTTTCTAAAGTGGCGCTATCGAGCGGGACACCTTCGATGATTGCTTCGCTGAGGTTGGCATTGTCTAGGTTGACCCCACTCAGGTTGGCATTGCTCAAGTTGGCCCCACTCAGGTTGGCGTTAGTTAAGTCAGCGTTGGTTAAGTCGGTGGCGGTGAGGTTGGCCCCGCTGAGATCGGCTCCACGCAGGCTGGCATCGCGCAAGCTGGCCCGGCTGAGATCGGCCAGGCTGAAGTTAGCCCGGTTGAGCATGGCTCGGCTTAAGTCGGTGGCGATCGCCACTGCGCCAATCAGGTTTGCATCGGTCAG
>DATNOW010000332.1:0-3384 GCA_036703515.1 Chroococcidiopsis sp. | reverse complement strand
CAGCACGCAATGCAGGAATAAATCAGCCCAGACGGATCAATTTGTTCGTTTACCCAAATAATCACAGCATCTCCCCGGTTCACACGCAACAATCGGATTGGCTTTATAGCGTTCTATAGCGCGTTTTTTTTAGCGCCGTTTTTAGTGCAAGTTCTTTCGCGCTAACTGTAGCGATCTTGGCAAGCGGCGATAGGGTTAGCAAGCCGCCAAAGCCAGTGGAATCGTACCACGTCCCCCCAGCGTTGGGCAGAATTCATCGGATGGGTTTAAGCTTTTGGGTTTAAGCTTTGCCAGAGAATACGGCGATCGCCGGCCCCGTCATATAGAGATGCTGATCGGCTTCAGACCATTCAATCTCTAGGCAACCACCGGGTAGCTCAACCGTAGCGCGGCGATCGCAGCGATCGTTGAGCACCCCAGCCACCAGCGATGCACAGGCCCCAGTGCCGCAGGCCAGAGTGATCCCCGCTCCCCGTTCCCAGACGCGCATCTTGAGATAGTCGCGGCTCACCACCTGGATAAATTCGGTATTGGTGCGCTTGGGGAAGGCAGGATGATGCTCAAACTGCGGCCCGATTTGCTCTAGCGCAATGCTATCGACATCTTCCACAAAGGTGATGCAGTGGGGATTGCCCATGCTCACCGTTGTCACATGCCAGGTTTGCCCAGCGACCTCTAGGGGCTGACCAATCACCTGAGCGTCAGGAGACACCAGCGTGGTTGGGATTTCTGCCGCCACCAGGCGCGGCAGCCCCATATCGACTGTAATCAGGCCGTTGTCTTGCATTTTGGGGACGATCAGCCCGGCCAGGGTGTGGATGCGATAAGACTCGCGGGCCGCCCCGGTATCGTTGATTTCGAGATCGGCCACAAACCGCGCCATACAGCGGATGCCGTTGCCGCACATTTCAGGCTCAGAACCGTCGGAGTTAAAAATCCGCATGGTGTAGTCGGTGTCGCCCTGCCCCGGCAGCGCAAAAATAACACCATCGCCCCCAATCCCAAAGTGGCGATCGCACCAGCGAATAGCATCTTCGGGCGTTAATAGGGGGTCAGACTGATGGCGATTGTCGATCAAAATGAAGTCGTTGCCCAAGCCGTGATATTTCGTAAATGCGATCGCCATGCCTGTCTCCATAACCTGCTCTAAAGCGCTCTTAGCCCACTATATTCTCCAACTACTCCATTCTCACCTAGGAATGATTAAAAGGAGCATCGTAGCTGAGCTGATCAGACTGATAGGACGGTGGCTCCACGTGAATGCTGACGCGCACCGGGCTATAGCGCTCCTCTAGCATGGCCTCCACGGCTTCTGTGATAGCGTGGGCTGTTTCTACATCGGTCGCGGCCACAATCAGGTGCATTTCGATAAACACCTGCCGCCCGAGCACTCCTCGTGAGGCAATGCTGTGGCAGTTGAGCACCCCCGACACGTCCATAACCGCATCGTGAATCGCTTCGGGGGCGATCGCCATCTCATCCACCAGCCACGGCAAGTTTGCCCGCAGCACCGACCAACCGCTGCTAAACACCAGCAGCGCCACCGGAAAGGCCAGCAGCACATCCATCCACTGAATGCCCCAGATCCAAATGCAGATCAGCCCCGCTAGGACGCTAATCGTCACCCACACGTCGCTCATCGTGTGATAGGCATCGGCAATCAAAATCGGGCTACCCACCCGCCGCCCCACATGGCGTTCATAAAACGCCACAAAAATATTCACCCCCAGCACCACCAACAGCAGCAGCAGCTCTGTCCCAGAAACCGTGACCAGCCCGCCCCCCTTAAACAGCTTTTCAGAGGCGCTCTGCAAAATTTCAAAGCACGCGATTCCCAGAAATGCCGCAATCCCCAGCGCCCCAACCGCCTCAAATTTGTGATGCCCATAGGGATGTTCGCGATCGGGATCGGGCGACGACATCTGACTCGTCACCAACCCCAAAATGTTGTTAGCGCTATCGGTAATGCTGTGCAGCGCATCGGCCAACAGGCTCAGTGACCCCGTCCAAACACCGACGATAACCTTTAACAGCAGCACCAGCAGGTTGAGTAACAGTGTGATGATCAGAACTTGGCGAATTGTTGAGCGGTGATCAATGACCATACTTTTTTGTCTCATTTGTCTCACCCCAAATCATCGTTTTTATATTTTTTCTCCCAATTGGCTATTAACAGCCATTTATTTGTGTATAAATGGGAGAAATTGCCAAAAAGGCACTTTTGTTTACATTCGTTTGTTCACTGCGGCAGCGTTTGGTTGGCAAGGCCACAAGGCAAGACTCCAATCTTCGTACGGTTTTCAGAGTTGATTCGTTTCAGGTCATGCGGTGCGTTCTGATACTCTTCGATTGTGTTAGGGAAACCTAGACGCATATCGCACGCCAAAGCGCTCAATCTGTATTGGAAATCTGTACTGAGAGAACGCGTTTTGCTGGGCATTGTTTGCAGGCAACTAAGGTTCAACGATTAAAGTTCAACGATTGTTGCATTTTTCTTACGGTCTGGCGGTCTTGTGGGCCCTATGGTTTAGAGTTTTCGTTGAAGTTGCTGCATCCATTACTGTTGCATCTATTTGAGGATAAAGTTCATGGTTAAGCAAGTCCTGAAAATAACGCGAGATGCTGTTCTAAAACGTCGTCCTGAACCCCTTGGGAATGTTCCTGATAACGAACAGTTCCGAGTCAAAGCAGGGACAGAATATGAAATTCAGTCCTACGCATGGGCGGATGCAACAGGCGACTTTGATGAACACATTAAGTTTGCGCTCAAAGAGGGCAACATTGGCGGGTTCAATACGTGGTTTGTATTTAACCGGTTTGCAGAAGTAGAGTTTGATGGCGAGAATGTCTACCCCTTAGAAGAACAAACCGCCATTCAGGTTTTGCGTATTAACCAAGATACGGTGTTGAAGCGTCGCCCGCTGCCCGCCGCAGAGCTCAAACCCGACGAAATGTTTACCATTACCAAGGGTGCGCTCTACGATTTGCATTCCTATGCCTACGCTGACGCAACGGGCAACTTTAACGGGCATATCAAGTTTGCCATTGATACACCCGAGCAGTATATCAACGGCTTTAGCACTTGGTATGTCTATGCACCCCACGCCCAAGTAGAGTTTGACGGTCTAGTGGTCTATCCACTGCCCAAAGAAGCGGCTCCAGCCCCTGCGCCAGCTCCCGCACCTGCGGCTGCCAAGCCTGCGGCACCCGCAGCGGCCGGATCTTACAAAGGGACGAAGATTACGTTGCCGGGTGGCAAGGGCACGGTGTATACTGACCAGCCTATTGTGCCAGGCGGAGTCTTTACCTGGGGAGAGGCTACCCACGGCGGTTCTCGCCCCCCGCAAAAGCCGGAACATGCCAACAATATCGTGGCGGCCGCCA
>DATNOW010000331.1:0-5132 GCA_036703515.1 Chroococcidiopsis sp. | reverse complement strand
CTTAAGGCGGCGATCGATGACCATATCCACGGCAGCACGCCCCATTTTGAGCATGAGCATCGCATTGCCCACCACAACGGCAGCTATCGCTGGGTGATGAGCCGGGGGATTGCCGTCCGAGATCGCAACGGTCAAACCTATCGCTTGGCCGGGTCGCAGACCGATATTACCGAGCGCCGCGAGGCCGAAGATAAGCTGCGGCGGATTGCGCTTTACGATGAGCTGACGAGTTTGCCCAATCGCGCCTTTTTTTTGGACACCATCGCCAGGGCGATCGCCCAGTCTAATCTCCAGTTGTTTAACACTTATGCCGTGCTGCTGCTCGATATCGATCGCTTCCAGGTGGTCAACAGCAGTCTTGGCAATACCGTCGGGGATCAGCTCCTAGTGGCGATCGCCTACCGACTCAAAGCCTTTATCCCCGTCGATGGCGTTGTGGCCCGTCTGGGCGGCGACGAATTTGCTATCTACATCAACCATGCCGAGCACGTCAGCGATGCCATCCGCGCCGCCGACCAAATCCAGCGGCTGCTGTCGTTGCCCTTTAACCTCGATGGGCATGAGGTGTTTACCAGCGTCAGCATCGGCATTGCCCTCAGCGCCGCCCACTACAACCAGCCCGAACACCTGCTGCGTGACGCCGACACCGCCATGTATCGGGCCAAAGCCCTCGGCAAAGCCCGATACCAAATTTTTGATAAAACCATGCACACCCGCATGGTCGCCCGCCTCCAGCTCGAAAATGACCTGCGCCGCGCCATCAACCAAGAAGAACGCTATACCGAAGCCCACCACCCCGACGCCAACGAGCTCCAGCTCCACTATCAACCGATTGTCGAGCTAGTCAGCGGCCAAATCGCTGGCTTTGAAGCGCTGGTGCGCTGGCAACATCCCGATTTAGGGTTTCTGTCGCCGGCCAAATTTATCTCTATGGCCGAAGAAACCGGGCTGATCATCCCGCTGGGCTGGTGGATCTTGCGCCAGGCCTGTCGCCAAATGCAGCAGTGGGAGGCGATTTTGTCTCCGGATATGCCCCTGACCATCAACGTCAACCTGGCCAGCAAGCAGTTTTCGCTCCCCGACCTGACTGAGCAGATCCACTACATCCTGGCTAATACGGGCATCCAGCCCTCGCGCCTCAAGCTAGAAATCACCGAAAGCACGATTATGGACAACGCCAGTTCGGTGATCGACACCTTAAAGCAACTGCGGGCCATCGGCATTCAGCTGGCGATCGACGATTTTGGCATTGGGTACTCGTCGCTCAGCTATCTGCGCCGGTTTCCGATCAACACCCTCAAGATCGATCGCTCCTTTGTCAGCCGCATGATCGACAGCAACAGCGCTGAAATTGTCAAAACCATCGTTACCCTGGCCCACAACCTGGGCATGGACGTGACCGCAGAAGGCGTCGAGTCGGCCGACCAATCGGCCCACCTGCTGAGCATGAACTGTGAGTATGGGCAGGGGTATTTGTTTTCTAAGCCGCTGGATGCCGAGGCCGCCACTGAGCTGCTCAAAGAACAGCCCTGGCTCTACTCAAAACGTTGCTAAACCTGAGATTTCGCTGGTTTTTTAAATCGCTAAAAATTCATCAACCGTTGACTTTGGGGGAGTTTTACAATTCTTATATTTGATCAGACTTTTCCCCAAGCATTCCACAGGGTTTCCACAAAGCGACTAGGGTTTTCCACAGACTTCAGACTATTTTCCACAGGTGCTTGTGATGGCCAATGGGTTTGCTCAATTCCTGGGGATTTCTCAGCTCGCCCATCGTTAAATGAGAATTCCTCGAAAAACGTAAAGTAATGTAACGGGGATCGCCCTCAAAACCGCATTCTTCCGCAAATCGGATCTTTGTATTAAGCCCGTGTTTGAAAACCGTGACGTTGACAACCCCACCCCCTCCTAGCGCACAATGATGCGACCTACCTATTACAAGCGCCCTGACTTGAGGCACCAAAGATCCGACGTTTCAACGGTTTGAGGATTTTCTTTGGTTTCGCAGCAGTTGGGTTTGCGCTCGTTTTGGCTGCGCTCAGTTTTGGTTGTCAGGCATGGTCAGCCGTGGTCATGCAGGGGCAAACAGAGTGAGCGGAGTTTAGTTGTCGGTTACGGTTCTCAACGTAAATTTCGAGACGGCTTGCCGTCATTCTCATTTTTCTCGGCGGCGCTCTCATTTAGCGCCCCTCGGGTTCATTCACTGATATCCCTTAGAGGTTTTCATGCACGCGACCGTTAGCATCCTGGCAGAAATTCCTGAAGAGCTCCATGAATCGCTTAAGAGTTACCTAGAAACCCATCCCGATTGGGATCAAGATCGGGTGTTTTCGGCAGCCCTGTCGCTGTTTTTGCTGCAAAATGGCGGCGGCGAAACGGCAGACTCGTCTCGCGCCTATCGTCGTACCGCCCGCGTTTATCTCGACACGCTGTTTAAGCACGCCGTTTAAACACGCCATTTGAACACGGAGTTTAAGCATGCAGGGCAGTCTATCGGGCGATCGCTATCGTTAAGTCCTCTTAACAATGGATCTGCCGTAAACCCTAGTAGAATAAGGACTTGCAGTGTAGAGCGTAGAGCGTAGAGCGCGGAGTAGAGTGTCCTATGAATTATTTGTGGTTCAAGGCATTTCACATCATTGGGGTCGTGGTTTGGTTTGCTGGCTTGTTTTACCTGGTGCGTCTGTTTGTGTATCACGTGGAAGCGAATGAACAGCCAGAACCGGCGCGCACCATCCTCCAAGAGCAATATCAGCTCATGGAAAAGCGTCTCTACAACCTGATTACAACGCCAGGGATGGTGTTGACAGTGGTGATGGCGATCGCCCTGTTGATTACCGCTCCTGATCTGCTCAAACAGCCGTGGCTGCACGCGAAAATTGCCTTTGTGGTCGCCAACATTGGCTACCACCACTACTGCGGGCGCTTGATGAAGCAGATGGCCGCCGGGAAGTTTACCTGGAACAGTCAACAGTTGCGTTGGCTCAACGAGGTGCCGACCGTGTTTTTAGCCATCATCGTGCTGCTGGCGGTGTTTAAAAACCAATTGCCCACGAGCGCTACTGCCTGGGGCATGTTGGCCATGATCATTGCAATGGCGGCTGTAATTCAGCTCTATGCCAAAAAGCGTCGCCTCGATCGGGAAAAGCGATTGGCTGAAGCAGACGCTAGCGTTTCAACGCCAGACGGCGTGGCAGGGTCAGTGTAATCTCCATTCTGACGCTGCTGGATCGCTCCCTTGAATATCGTTCACTTGAATAGCGCTCACCTGAATCCTGTTGAACTGAATATTGCTCAACTGAATATTACTCAACCGAATACTGCTTAATTGAATAGTGCTCAACTAAATGCAATTCTGAGAATTCAGAGAATCGATTAGGTTAAAAACAGTGCCGGGTGTAGCCATGCTACATCCGGCACTGTCGTAAACGGTATGATAGCCATCGCCTGCCGATTTGCTCGGCAGCACCCATGCGCGCCAGATGCCCGTCCCTACGTCTACAGTAAAAAGTGAAAATAACAGTGAAAGTAACAATGTAAGGAGAGTGACGCTTGCTGCCATCCCCTGTGTTCGCTCCGCTATCCCAACTGCCGCCATCCCAACTGCCGCTATCTCAATCGGCGATCGCCCTGTGGCTGCAAATTGCCATTGTGGCTGCGTGGCTGGGGTTTGTTGTCGTCGTGGCCGAGGGGTTAAACCGTTTGGGTTGGGGCACCTCAGAGCTATCGCGCAAGGTTGTCCACATCGGCACGGGCAACGTGATTTTGCTGGCCTGGTGGCTGCAAACGCCGATGTGGGTTGGCATTGGGGCATCGGCGCTGTCGGGGGCGATCGCCCTGCTGTCTCATTATTTACCGCTGCTGCCGAGCATCAATAGCGTCGGGCGCAAAAGTTTAGGCACATTTTTTTATGCCATCAGCGTCGGCGTTTTGATCGCCTGGTTTTGGCCCTTACAGCAGCCCCAATACGCTGCTATTGGCATTTTGATTATGTCTTGGGGCGATGGCTTAGCGGCCCTCGTGGGTCAGCAGTGGGGGCGACGCCCCTATCGACTATGGGGTATGTCTAAAAGCTGGGAAGGCTCCCTGACCATGACCCTAGCCAGCGCTATCGTCGCCGCCTTGATTTTGGTCAGCACCCAAGGAAACCAGTGGCAAGTGTGGCTCAGCGCCTTAGTTGTGGCTGTCGTCGCAACTGCTTTAGAAGCTTTCTCAAAATGGGGCGTTGATAATTTAACCGTGCCGGTAGGATCAGCGGCGATCGCCCTTTGGCTCAGTCAGGTTTGGTGATGAAATAAGGGGGAAGGGCACGGTGTCTACTTCTCGGCTTAAAACCAATAAACTGATCAAAACCAACAGCTTTGGGGGTAAACCCCCAAACCCCCAGCAGGAGGACGGTGCCCCGTCCCCCCGCACCCCCCTCAGCGAGATTGGGGCAAGGCTCGATACCGGGTTTTACTGCTCTCCTTCACCCTTTACCCTTTACGCAGATCTCATCGCAGGCAAGATGCCTGCACCACACCCTCCCTCCTCCCTCCCTCCCCGGTTGGTGAGCGCAGCCGAACCACACCCACCCTCTCTCCCTCTCTCCCCCATGCCCTCCCCCCGGTCTATCTGTCTCCAACGCTGTGTTGTTACTGCTAGTCAGATGACCGCCATCGAGTCGCGGCTGTTTGCGGCGGGTATGCCTGTGGCGGCGCTGATGGAAAAGGTGGCGGGGCGCATTGCTCGGCGGGTGCAGGCTCTGTATCCTCTGGGGGCGCGATCGCGGGTGGGGGTGATGGTAGGGCCGGGGCACAATGGTGGGGATGCGCTAGTGGTGGCGCGCGAGCTGCACTTGCGCGGCTATGAGGTGATGATCTATCGGCCGCTGACCACGGGCAAAGAGCTAACGGCCGCCCACGCCCAGTATGCGGCTAGTCTTGGCATTCCGATGGTGGACGAAGTTAGCGCGCTGCGTGGCTGCGATTGGCTGCTAGACGGGCTGTTTGGCTTTGGGCTGACGCGATCGCTGGAGGGGGCGATTGCCGACGCTATTGATCAGGTGAATGGATGGCGACGGCCGGTGGTCAGCATTGATTTGCCCTCTGGCGTGCACACCGATACGGGGGCGGTGCTGGGGACAGCAGTGC
>DATNOW010000330.1:0-2171 GCA_036703515.1 Chroococcidiopsis sp. | reverse complement strand
CGCCGCCTGGGCTGTCAACACCTGGAGGATATTGACCCGATCGACGGTAAAAGCATCGGGGGTAAGATTATTTTCTAAATAGAGAATACCGATTAGCTTGCCATAGCCCTGGATCGGCATACACAAAATCGACTGCGGCTGGGCCAACTGGATGTAGCGATCGCTGCCAAACCGCAGATCTTTGACAGCATCGCCCAAAACCACCGCTTCTTGCTTGCGTCCCACATATTGAATCAGCGAAATCGGTAAGGCCGTTGTGTCTTCGGGGGCTGCTTCTAACGGCGCTGATTGCTGGATGACAACGGTAACCGGGTCAATGGTGCCTGTGGCCACAATGCGGAGGTGCTGATCGACTTCGAGTAACAGCGTGCCCGCTTGCGCCCCGGCATTTTGCAAGGCCAAAGCCATCAATTGGCTCAGCAGCTTGTCGAGATTGAGCTCGCCCGATAGCGCCTGAGACGCTTTGATCACCGTGGCCAGGTCTAGGGTTTCAGCGCTGCTGCTGTTGGTGGTCGTCAGCGACACGGCGGGGTTGCGCCCGATGGTCTGAGTGATGCTCCCCCGACCCCGCTGCTGAAAGATATCAAAATGGCGTTTTTCGAGGGCGTTGACCTTGGCCGTTGCGCCCCATTTCAAGTAGCAATAGCGCGCTTCTTGCAGGTAGGCCCTAGCAATGATGATTTTGCCTTGGGCTTGATACAGCAGGGCTGTGCGCTCGTGAACCAGCGCTTTTTCGTGGCCATAGTCGTATTCTTTGGCCAGGTCTGCCGCCTGATCATAATGGGCGATCGCGTCTGTTGTTTCGCCCAATACCCACTGGCGCTCGGCTTCGACCAGGTGCCATTTGTGGAGATAGTTCATGGGCGCATGGTGGCTCCAGAGGTGCATCAGCTTTTGGTTGGCGGCAACCTGCGTCAACAGTTGGGCTTGCTCGGCGGGCGTCGCCTGCGGGTAGACGGCTAGACGGGCCAACGAATCATAAAACCGGAAGACGGCCACGCTGGCCTGCCCGGCCACCCCATGAATATAGTCAGCGGCGGCATTGGCATAGGCGATCGCCGACTCATAATCTTGAAAAATGTAGCTGACGATCAGCTTACTGAGATACAGCAAAAACAGCACTTGCAGATCGCCAACCTGTTGCAGCAACGGGATCTGCTGGGCTTCGTCATAGGCTTGACCAATAAAAATTCCGGGATTGACGGTAGTGGTGGTGAGGTTGAGCGCCGCCTGTTGAAAGATGCCAATCGCATCCGCATTGCGATTTTGCGATAGCGCTATCAGGCCTTGGCGATAGCCCTGCATTTGGTGAGTTAACTCTGGCAGGGGCATGCCGACAAAAAAGGCCTGATCGCAATAGTGCAATGCAGTGTAGCCCGCAAACTCTAAATCGCCATTGTCAACGCCGGCCTGATAGCAGCCCTGGAGCGGCTGTAGCGTATCGCGCAGATGTTCCTTCCAGTATTGGGTGCCCGCATGGATGGGCAGCAGGGTTTTGGCCCGAATCGGGCCAAAATCAAGCCGCTCTAGTAAGTGAAAGGCAAGCTGGCTAAACTGATAGCCGGTATCAATATCGAGGGCAACGCCGGCCAAAATGAGCCCATAAACTGCGTAGGAAAACGGCGAAATGGATGTGTTGCCGTATTGAATCGACAAATTAACCTGCTTTAGCACGATCAGTGGAAACAGGGCAGGGGCGGCCGTGTGCGATGGGGATACGGCGCTAGACAACAGCCGCATGGCCGCCAGTTTATTGGGGTCTTGCATGGGGGGGAGGTCGATCAGCGCCGCGATCGATTGGCCTTGCCACAGCAGCTGTGTCTCGCTCATAGCCTGCTCAATCTCTTTGGGGGTGGGGTTTTCGGGGAATGTTACCGCCAGAGAGTCCAGTAGCTGCAAGGCCATTTGCAGCCCTTCTACCTGCTGTCCTTGAGCCAGATGGGCCTGAATCTTGACTTCGTAAAACTTAACTTGGTCGAGGGTGGTGTGGGTGTGGGAGAGGGCGATCGCCGCTAACTCTTCCATCGCTGCCATATGGCCGCAGAGGTACGCCGTTTCTGTTGCCTCTTGATAAAGCGATAGGGTCATGGCGTAATCGCTCTGCCAGCTATCGGCCGCTAGCAAATTGAGCCCGGTGTGAAAATACTGAAATGCAGCACTGTAGGCGGTAG
>DATNOW010000329.1:0-5792 GCA_036703515.1 Chroococcidiopsis sp. | reverse complement strand
CCCAAGGTCAACAATGGGTTCCGGGCTGAAAATCAGCTCGACAACAAGTTTGTGGTGATGTATTCGGGCAATATCGCCCTCACCCAAGGATTAGAAACGGTGATCGAGGCGGCTACGCGGTTGCGCCATATCCCCGAGATTGTGTTTGTCATCGTTGGCGAAGAAAAAGCGCTGCAAGCACTGGCCGACTATTGCCAAACCGTCAATGCCGACAATGTCCTGCTGCGCCCGTTTCAGCCCAGAGAAAAGCTGCCCGAGATGCTGGCGGCCGCCGATGTGGGATTGATTGTGCAAAAGAAAAATGTGATTGGTTTTAACATGCCATCCAAAACCCAGGTGCTGCTGGCCAGCGGCCGCCCGATTGTCGCATCTGTGCCCCTCAGCGGCACGGCAGCGCGGGCGGTGCAAAACAGTCACGGTGGCGTGGTGGTGGAACCTGAAAACCCCGATACCCTGGCCAATGCCGTCCTTGAGCTTTATCAGCATCCCGATCAGGCTGAGCTAATGGGACGGCAGGGGCGGCAGCACGCCATCGACCAATATTCCTTTGAGCAAGCGCTCAACCGCTATGAGGCGCTGTTTTCAGAATTGACCGGCAAGCCCGTTCGGGGCCCACAGCCGCCCAACTCGGCCACCGAAACGACGACAGCAGATGTATAGCCGAGGCGATCGCATTCTTTACCTTAACTTTCTAGCGCTTCGCGGGGATAGATCAGCCAAGTGCGTTTCCAGGGCTCGGTCAAGGTTTTCACTAAGGGAGAGCGATCGCTAATTTCCACCAACCCCTGTTCGGTCAATAGCTTAATACCCCGCTGATAGAGGGTATAGCCGCTGCTAAAGGTGGTGCGCAAACCCGCGTAGTAGTCGGGTGGATAGTGGTGGTCGCTCAACCACTGCTGCACTCGCTCCAGCATCACAGCTTGCTCCGTCGTATCTAGCTCAGACAGATCCATCGCCTTGAGCAAATCGCGGTCTCCATAGCGGCGGCACAAATCGGAGAGTACCGGGTCGGGGTGACGCTGCCAACGCTGGAGGTGATAAGAAAACGTCGTGTCATCGGCGTCAAGATAGTCGTCTAGGGGCAGGCGATCGCAATCTTGCTGTAGCCATGCGGTCACGGTCTGATCGGCGGCTAGGTTGTCGGCCAAGAGCATTTCTCGCGCCCGCCGAAAGGCTTGCTCTAGCACCCAAGCGGCGGTGAGATTTTTGGCGTGGTTGTAAATTTGGGCATACATGAAATAGCGCACGATTAGATAGTGCTCTACCGCTGCCATGCCCTTAGCCGCGACCACCAACTGCTCCGTCAGCGGGTCAAAATCTAGCGCCAGCACAATCCGATCGAGGTCAATTTTGCCGTAGCTGGCCCCTGAAAAGTAGCTATCGCGCATCAAATAGTCGAGGCGATCGCAGTCAAGCTGGCTAGAAACAAGCTGCCACACCAGCGGCACCGGATGACATTTGTGATAAACCTGTTCGATCTGCGGCAGCAGCGCAAGGTCAAAGCCATCCAGCAACCGACGGACAGGCTCAGACTCGTTCAAAATCCGCACCGTCCAGTGCTCATGGTGACAGCCAAAAATCTCTTCGCAGGTGTGGCTAAAGGGGCCATGCCCAAAGTCGTGCAGCAGCGCGGCACACAGCACCGTGGCGCGATAGGGCGCAAGTCGCGGATGGACGTGGGCGATCCGGTCAAAGGCCCGACGGGCGATCGCCATCACCCCCAGAGAATGGGTAAACCGCGAACTCTCAGCCCCATGAAACGTCAGACTGGCGGGCCCCAGTTGGCGAATCCGCCGCAGCCGCTGAAAGGCTGGGGTATCAATCAGTTGAATCAGCAGCGACTCCACCGGGTCGGCCCCATCTAGGGCGATCGCCCCATGCAGGGGATCGTGGTATGTCCGCCCGGATGCCCCCATCAACCGGCATGGGCCAACACAACAGCATCGGTCAGCAGGTTCACCGCTGCCTGATATTGGCTATCGGCCGCCGTGGCGATTTGGTTGTGGCTGACGGGCTCTAGCGGCACCACCACATCAGGCACAATGCCTTGGCGATTGATGTCGTGGTGGTTGGGCGTCTCATATTTGGCAATCGTTACCGCTAGCCCTGAGCCATCCGACAGGTTAAACAACGACTGAATTAAGCCCTTGCCAAAGGTGCGATCGCCCACCAGCTTAGCCCGGCCATTATCTTGCAGCGCTCCCGCCAAAATCTCACTGGCGCTAGCGGTGCCCTGATTGACCAGCACCACCAGCGGCGCATCCGTCAACGCCTTCCCATCCGCCGAGAAGCTGTCTTGAATGCCCTCGCGGTTAACGGTGTAGACAATCGTGCCGTCCTTCAGCCACAGCCGCGCAATGTCAATGCCCGCCTGCAACAGCCCCCCAGGATTGTTCCGCAAGTCCAAAATGTAGGCATCGGCTCCCTTTGACTTGAGCCCGCTAATGGCATGGGCGACCTCGCTGGTAGCGTTGGCATTAAACTGATTCAGCCGAATGTAGCCAATATCCACCCCCGGCGACTGGGTGCGAACCTCGGCATAGACCGGGTTAAGGGAAATGCGATCGCGCACCAGCTCAGTCCGAAACGAAGCCCCCGACTCTGGTTGAATCGTTAGCGTCACCCGACTGCCGATAGGCCCTCGCATCCGATCCGCCGCCTCATCGAGACTCAGCGCCGTTGCGGGCACATCGTCAATCATCAAGACGCGATCGCGCGGTTTGATCCCAGCCTGGGCGGCAGGCGATCCCTCAATCGGCGCAATCACCCGCAATTCCCCAGATTGCCCATCTTGGGCAATCTGGAGACCCACGCCCGTCAGGGCTCCCGACGTATTAGTTTGTAAACTGCGATATTGGTCAGGCTTCAACAGCCGCGTAAACGGGTCATCCAAGCTGGCTAACATCGCCTGGATCGCCTCATAGGTGGCATCTCGATCCTTGAGCGGCTGACGCAGAGCCGTCTGGCGCACAAACCACCAATTTTGATGATTAAACGTGTCATCCACATAAGCACGGTCTACAATCCGCCAGACCTCACTCAGCAGCTTTTGCTCATCGGTGAAAGCATCGGCAGGCAAAACCGCCCAACTAGTTGCCAAAAAAAGTGACAAAACTAGCAACAATCCGGCGCGAAGTATCCGTCTGCTCATATTCAGGTGGATTTTATAAAAGTTAATAGTGCCCCCATCCGGGTTGTCGTTCACTCATCCGGGTTTGCTGACGCAAAACGCAATCGAGGGGTTAAAAAGGCATTCTAGCAAAACCAAATCATAATCCAGATGAATTCCAGGCTCTGACATCAATGATTTAGCTGAGAGCTATGTTACATTTTTTATTGGCAGCAATACATCTTTTGGAAATCTTGCTTCATGTTTACCAAGCAGGTCACTGACTCAAAAGCTTATCAGTGGTTTCAGGAGCGGCTTGAGATTCAAGCGCTTGCTGATGACATCAGCAGCAAGTACGTTCCTCCCCACGTCAATATTTTTTATTGTCTCGGTGGAATCACCCTTGTTTGTTTCGTAATCCAGTTCGCAACTGGCTTTGCGATGACCTTTTACTACAAACCAACTGTTGCAGAAGCGTTTCAGTCTGTTCAGTATTTGATGACGGACGTTAGCTTTGGTTGGTTGATCCGCTCCATTCACCGCTGGTCTGCCAGCATGATGGTGCTGATGATGATCCTGCACGTGTTCCGCGTCTACTTGACCGGTGGCTTCAAGAAGCCCCGCGAGCTGACCTGGGTTACGGGCGTGATCTTGGCCGTGATCACTGTCACCTTTGGTGTGACCGGTTACTCCCTCCCTTGGGACCAAGTGGGCTACTGGGCCGTCAAGATTGTCTCTGGCGTTCCTGAAGCTATCCCTGTAGTTGGCCCGGCGATGGTCGAGCTACTGCGCGGCGGTGTTAGCGTGGGTCAATCTACCCTAACCCGTTTCTACAGCCTTCACACCTTTGTTCTACCCTGGCTGATTGCTGTCTTCATGCTGACCCACTTCCTGATGATTCGTAAGCAAGGTATCTCCGGTCCCTTGTAAGTCATCGGCAAAACCATCGACCGATTATTCCGATACTCCAACTGCTCGCGCTAGGTCTACCCTACATGGATAGGTTGCCTAGAGTAGGTTCCCTATAGACTTGGCTGCGCCCAGTTGCTACTATCTTTTCACCCCATCTTCACCGATCGACATCGCCGATCACCATCGGACACTAAGGAGAACACGCAAAGATGGCAACGATTAAGAAGCCGGATCTTAGCGATCCAGCACTCCGTGAAAAATTAAAAAAGGGCATGGGGCATAACTATTACGGTGAGCCCGCCTGGCCCAACGACTTGCTCTACATCTTTCCGGTCGTTATCTTTGGTACGATCGCCTGCTGTGTAGCGCTAGCCGTCCTCGATCCCGCCCTTGTGGGAGAGCCTGCTAACCCATTTGCGACTCCGCTGGAAATCCTGCCGGAGTGGTATTTGTACCCCGCCTTCCAAATCCTTCGGGTTGTTCCTAACAAACTGTTAGGGATTGCGCTGCAAAGTGCCATTCCCCTAGGCCTGATCTTGATTCCGTTTATCGAAAGCGTGAACAAGTTCCAAAACCCCTTCCGTCGCCCTGTGGCAACAACGGTGTTCTTGTTTGGCACCTTGGTTACCCTGTGGTTGGGCATTGGTGCAGTGTTCCCCATCGACACTTCGTTGACGTTGGGCCTGTTCTAATTTTTCGACCTCAGTCGATTAATTCCATAAATTTTGACGCCTGCATTGGCTGCCTAATGGGTGCGATCGCATCTCAAGGTGGTTAGCGCAGGCGTTCTATTTGGCTCAGGCTTGATTAATTTTGTGCAGATTCGTTTTTGCGTTGCCCGATTTTGAACGTCTCTTAATCTTCAGCCGCTAGTATTACCCCACTGGGAATTCCCCCACCGACTTTGGCATGTTCACTGCGGACATGTTTTAATTAAAGTCAATTTATTTTTAGATCTCTAGATAAGCCCCCGGCCGATTAAGGCTGAGAGAACATGATCCCATTCACAGTGGGTACGCGTACTGCTCATCAACAATGCCGTTCCCATTCCCCCGATCACATCCCCCGATCAACTGTGATAGGCAAAATCGGCTGCACTCTACTTATGATTACGCCCTTTGATTACGCCCTTTGAAAAATCGATAACGTTACCCTAGCTGCGATTGTTATGCTGCAGCATGACCATTTAACGGTTCACAGCGACCTCAAGGTCTTAGTTCAGATCCAAGACTGGTTTAAGCAATTTTGCTTAGCAAACGGCAGCGATCGCTTCTGGCTTACCAATCAAATTTACCCGTTGAGTCTAGCCCTCACCGAAGGCTTTAGCAATGCCGTTCGTCACGCCCATCAAGGGCTGCCTTTGGAAACAGAGGTTGAGATCGATCTGTCGCTTTGGGACGATCGCCTTGAAATCCGCATTTGGGACTACGGACAGGGGTTTGATCCAGATGCGATCGAGGAACCCAAACCGGGAACGTTGTGTTTGGGTGGTTACGGCTGGTTTTTGCTGCGCCGCCTGGCCGACCAAGTCACCTACAAACGCGATTCTGATCAGCGCAACTGTCTGCTAATTGTTAAACACCGAGTGCGCCAATCTAACCCCAATCGGTTTGTCACACCAACGCTTTATAGCGGCAGTTAGTTTTGGCAAAACAAGATTAAATGCTCACAAAGATTTGATTAACCTGGGGCCAGGGGGTGAGTTTTCCAGAAGTGATTTGCTAGGATTTAGCAGCAATTAGCGATCTGTGGCAGGCTAGAGGCGATCGCC
>DATNOW010000328.1:0-4787 GCA_036703515.1 Chroococcidiopsis sp. | reverse complement strand
CCTGCTAAGGAGCCCGATACCGCCTCTGAAGGCGGCCCCTCCCTTAACTACATGGCGATCGCCTTTGGCATGGCCGTGCTCATGTTTTTGGCGGGGGCCGTGGGCATCTCCGTGTGGCGCAACACCGATCCCACAGGTTTTCAGCGCACCTTCGATCAAATCTTCCAACCTCAGCAGCGGCCTTAGATTAGGGACTCAGGCAGGACTTAAACTGGCGCTCCGGTGGCCACGATCGCATTCACCAGCGACACCAGCGGCCCAGCTTGCTCTTGCCCGCTGGTAGAGAGGTCGCTGTAGCACAGATAGACCCGCTCTTCGACCCGATAGAGCAAGTCTAAAAGCTGACGCCGCAGGCGTTGCTGATCAGACTCTAGGGCATCGGCTGCAGTCCAAGGGCGGCCCGTCCAGGCTTGCAGCATCAGCGGCGCACCAAACAGGGCTCCACCCCCCGTTAGCCAGAGGGGTGAACCGGCATCGAGCCAAAACTGCCAGCGGTGGGCCCGGCGGGCAGAGCGGTACTGAAAAATGGTCGCTAAGGTGACGGCGTTGCTGCTAAATCCGACTGGGCGAATGGGGTAGGGATCGGCGGTGATGGTGCCATTGCGCAGCAGTTGAATGAACTGCTCAACCGTCACGGATGCGGGCTGATCGAGGCGATCGCTTTGCCGTAGACGCGCATCCACTTCCCAGTAGTGTTGTGCCGTTTCCATTAGCTCGCGCAGCACCGCTAGCTGGTCGTAGGGCAGATGACTGCCGCCAAACAAAAACCGCTGAATCGCTCGGTCGAGCAGCACCACCGGGCTGGCAATCAGGCGCTGCTGCTGTTGCTGTTGCTGCACCTCAATCCACTGCACAATTTCGCCATAGACGTAGGTGGCCTGATAGCCCAGCCGATCCCAGCGGGGAAAATGGGTCGCCGCCAGCAGTTTGGGCTGCTCTGGATCGGGCACAAAGCAGTGATCGGTGATCAGCCCTGCCCGAACCGGATCGATCCGGGCCAAGTCTAGCCCCGACTCGGTGCTAATCATCGGCGGCAGGCTCAGCACCACCAGCATTTCCGACACCGATTCGCGGTTGACCAGTCGCCCCAGCCCTGGATAGACCAAGGCCAGCAGCGTCAGCAGCGCCCGGATGATGGGTGAGCTGACCAAGGGCTGCTGGTCGCTCAGAGACTCGACGGCAATGCCACGGCTGCTGAGGATTTCCCGCAGCGTGTAGCGGGCGATCGCATCCAAGCCAGGGCCAATCACCGCCACATCCTGGGGTTCCACCTGCCGCGACAAAATCGCATCGGTGATCACAGCCGCGGTCTGCCGCAGCAACTGCGCCCGCGACACCGTTTGAATGAGCTGGATAGAAGAGGGCAACTCTGGCAAAATCATCGGTGACTGCACCCATCCCACCAGCGTTTGCCCCCAGACGGCTCCGAGCGAGCGGCTGGGCGGCTCTAACGTTTCAACCTGGCACCGGGACGCGAGGGCGCTGAGGGCGATCGGATCGGCCCCTAGCCCCCAGCGGGTCGCGCCATCGGCGTTGTAGGTGAACGCTCCGGCAAGGCCGTGATCAAGCAGGCAGTCAAACAGCAGACGGGCGATCGCCGGATACTCGTCCACATCGTCGGCCAAGACCGCTTGATAGCGGCGGCAAAGCTGCTGCTGATAGGTGGCATCGGGCAGCAGATAGCGCCAATACAGCTCGGTAATAATGCCATAGGTCAGCAGCCCCCGGTCGAGGCACCACTGCCGCCAGTCGGTCAGCGCCGTGCCAATCGCCTCCCACAGTTCCGTGGCGCTATCTTGCCCCGTCAAGCCATCTTGCCCCGTCAAGCCATCCTGCAAGATCACCGGGATCTGCTCGGGGGGAATACCGGCCATCGCCGCTAGTTGCAGCAGGTCAAGCGATCGCCGCACCATGTAATAGTCAGTGATGCCGTCTTGGCACAGTCGCCCCTCGTCGATCGCCCCTTGCCACAGTCGAGTGGCCAGTTCTTGCTCAGTTTCCGGCCGCAGCCGCAGCGGAAACTGACCCTTGATGCGCAATTTTTCGGCCACAATCGGCAAAAACAGCGTCACCTCATCTTGAAAAAAGCCTAAGGGCGTGGCCGATACAAACGACTGCTGCCCGTGGGTGGCCGTCGTCAGCCGATCGGCTAGCTCAATCCGGTTGTCGCCATTGGCCGCAAACACCAGCAGCGTCTTGGGAGGCTGCGATCGCGGCAGTTTTTTGGGATCGGTTGCCCACTGACAAAATTGCTCCACCAGCCGCGTTGTTTTGCCGCTGCGGCTTGAGCCTGCAATCCAGATAGAGTTGATTACCACCAATTCCTTTGAAATGGATTTGATATGATCCTATGTACTCTAAGCTGAACCTCGAATAAAAGTCACTCTACAGTTCTGTTTACCAGTTCTGCTCTACAGTTCTGCCCACCAGTTCTGCCCATAATACGGCTCGGCGTCTTATTCCCTGCACCCTCGTTTAGAGTGTATCTAAACGATTGATGTATCTAGGGGGTTAGAGTGTATCCAAACAAACTTATACAGCTTCTCTTCATACCGTCTATCCCACTCTGGCAGTATCCTCAAACTAGAGTATTGATCGATTCAATGCCTTGGTTCGCCTGACTTTATCCCACTCGTAATGCCACACCTGCTGCCATATCCGTTGGCAATATTGTGCAGATTGTAGAGAGTTTCGCCATAGGGTTTAAACTCACAGTTGGCATTTTATGACCGCTCCAATCTACCTTAAAAGAGTCTGCGAAGCGCTCAGCCATCGAGTATCCAGAACTAGTGTTATTTGCCCATTGAGAATTAAACCCATCTGCTAAAATGCCACCCAGATCCAGTATGCGACCCTCGGTTTTGTCAACCCTTAAGGGATATCTGCGCACAGCCAACCAGTGGTTTCTCAAAACTCCCGAACGTGCTCTCGATGAAGCCTATGACGCCGCATTAGCCATCAAGGCGATCGAAAATTCACACTTTGCAGGTGGAAAAATTTCAGCCTCGTTTGGCAGTTATAGCAGCAGCGTTCAAGCTTATTTTCAACAGGAACTCAACAAAAATTTAGGCATTATCAGAGTTCGATTAACTGAGTTTAAAGCCAGTAAATCAATCCTGTTTATTTCTAATCGCCCCATTACCGAAGTCCAGATTCGAGAAGATGAAGTGGACGGTAGCGCCATTAGCGTGATTGATCGCCCCGCCATCATTCTCAAAAAGCTCAGGGTGATTGACGAGGTGTTAGCGCGATACAACACAAACTCATCGGCAGAATCATCCCTCGTCAATATTTCCAACACCAGCAATGTTGTCAACGCAAACGGGACAGCTGCAAACTCAGCCCGTGGGAGAAATTCTGCGGCCAGCAATGGCAGGCTGTCTTCTAGTAAAGAGGTCAATCTGTTGCTGCAAAAGCCAAATCCCGAAGATGGCGATGGCGACGTCGAATCCATCGTTGATAAAACGGGCGTTTTGCCCCGGTCGATCTTAAAAACGGTCGATCGCATTCGTCGTGAGCTAGATCCAAAGGCCGAAGAAGAGGTGGTCGAGACATTTCGCAATTCTAGAGCCCGCACAATTATCTCCATTCGTCTGGTACTGATGCTGATCATTGTGCCGCTGCTGACGCAGCAGTTGACTAAGAGTATGCTGACGTTTGTGGGGTTTGATCCACTGAAAAGCGAAGGGCAAACTCAAGTCTTCATCAACCAAGAAATGGAAGAGGAGGCGCTCACTGAACTGCATCGTTTTGAAGAACGATTAGAGTTTGAGGTATTGATTGGGCGATCGCCCCCGTTGACCACAGAAGAACGAGAAACGCGCCTCAAGGAAAAAGCCGCAGAATTAGCGGTTGAATACCATCAAGAGAGCAGCAACGCGCTCAAAAATATAGTGGCCGATCTATTTTCTGTGATCGCGTTTATTGGCTTAATTGTCACCAGTAAGCGGGAGATTGCGGTACTCAAATCGTTTATTGATGAGCTGATCTATGGGCTCAGCGACAGTGCCAAAGCTTTCATCATCATCTTGCTGACCGATACCTTTGTTGGCTTTCATTCGCCCCACGGCTGGGAAGTGCTGCTCGAAGGAATTTCCCGACATCTGGGACTGCCCGCAAACCGTGACTTTATCTTCCTGTTTATCGCCACATTCCCGGTGATCCTTGACACCATCTTCAAGTACTGGATTTTCCGCTATCTCAACCGCATTTCACCCTCCGCCGTTGCCACCTACCGCAACATGAACGAATAGAGTGGCGGTTCGCAGCCAAAAAAAATCCTCTGCGGAGTAAACAGAGGAGAGGTTGAGACCATAGCGTTTTAGGAGAGCAAGGGAGCGTTGAAAAATGGGTAAATCTATCTGAGTAAGTGTATCTAGACAGATGTTACTGGGTAGATATCACTGGGCAGATATTACTGGGTAGACCTAACGTACCCGCATCCAACTACGTTTAGAGTAAGCCAAAGGGGCAGACGCTCACCTCACCTGCTTAAATGTCCCAATCGGGTGATCTTGACGCGGGTTTATCGCCCTGGATAACGCTTGATTTTGCGCTTGATTTTGCGAACTACAGCCCTACGCACGGGTTCGCTTGCCTGGGACAGTGGGCGCTAATTCTTTTGTGCGACTTGCCGATACCAGCGGGCGATTCGTTTTGGCGAAACTCCGAGAAAAAAAGCCAAAATCACCAGTTGGTTGACGACCGTTGTGCGCATTACGCCCACCCGCTGCCAGCGACGGGCAGAGGTGACGACCGCTACGGGGGTGATCGCAATCCGTCCGTAG
>DATNOW010000327.1:0-6207 GCA_036703515.1 Chroococcidiopsis sp. | reverse complement strand
GCGATCGAGCCACAGCCCTGGAAACACTTGACTGCTGAGCACACCATTTGCATCCGCCGCCGCTTCTAAAAACTCACCTTGCTCTAACACAAACCAATCTAGCCGCCGATCGAGCACCTGCCACACGATATATTCCCGCACCCCATTGCGACGATAGGCATTCTTTTTGGCATGGAGGTCGATCGCCACACTGCTAGCGGCAATCTCGACCACCAGTTCCGGTGCGCCCTCGATATAGTCATCCTCACTCAGCCGCGACTGCCCCCCAGCCGCCGCATCAATCAACAGCACCGCATCCGGTTGGGGTTCATTATCCATATCTAACCGCACCGTCGGCGCATCTCCCACCGAAACACCGGGGGTCATGGCGGCATAAAACCCTAACCATGTCATCATCCAGCTATGGGGTTCTCCATGACTGCGAAACCTCAGCGCCGCAGGAATATAGACAATTCCTTCGATTAGCTCAACTTTATGTAAACCAGGCATGGCGTTATAGCGCCGCTCAAACTCAAAGCGATTGAGGCAATCACCATTTTCGAGCGGTGGAATTGTGCGGTGTTGGGGCAGGGCATCGACCATAGGGCAAAAAGAAATCAAAAGCAGTATGGATAATTGTTGAGTACTCTATGGCAACTCTCCAAAGCGATCGCGATATCGGGCTAAGAGATCTTCCATTTCCTGAGCGCAAACCTCGGCTGCATCTGCTTGCTGGCGATCGGCAAACAGCAATTCTAGATTTTCTTTGATGATCACAATCCAGCGAAACTGTTTGGTATGGTCGGCCATCGATTGTCCATCACCGTCGGGGTAGACCCCATTGCGTCGATTTGGGGCAGTCGATGTCATCGGTGTGCATCCAACGCGAGAGATGTTTCTAGTGTAGGGCCGTTATCGCGAAGCGAATAGCCATCGCGAGCGCGGGCAAGATGCCCGCACCACGGCCTACCTTCATTTAGGATTCGCTGTTGCAGAGATGGGTGGTAATCGCCTGCTGATATTGGGCGATCGCTGCTGAGGGCTGAGGAATGCTAAATAGTTCTTGGATGGCGTCGGCCCATAGTCCTTGGTCAATCAATGCATTCACGCGAGCAATGGCAATAGTTTCATTAGGCTCCTGAGTAGTGAGCTGAGCGGTCAGTTGAGCAGTGAGCTGATCAAGTTCTGCCGCGATCGCCTGTCGTTCACCGTCGGGCATCACCTGAAACACCCGAATCATCAAGGGCTGCTCGGATGCGGGGCCATAGACCAGCCATTCGTAGATTTGCCCCGGTTGCAGCGCTGCACCGTCATAGTGAAACTGGGTCATTCCCGTAACCGACTTTTGCCAAAAAGGAGCCGCGCTGCCCGGCAACCGCAGGGCGATCGCCATGGCCTCTCCTTGCCAAATAAACAGCGGGCGATCGCTCCAGACCACCATCTCTGGATAGTGGGGCGCAATCAGACAGGGCGCACCAATGGGGCGCGAGCCACCCGGCGCAGGCGGTAAAACATCACGGGGCGGTTCGTCGGCATACCCAGGCGACAGGCTAGAAAGATAGAGGGCGATCGCGCTGGTCGACAGCAGCGTATGGAAAACTGTGCGGAAAACGGTTTTAGCGTAGTTCATGGGAGTTGCGGTGGAGTAATGGGGGCAAAACGTACAAGACAACAACGGCAGAGGGCAGCAGCCACGGCAATAGCAACTCGGCGGTGATATACAGTTGCAGGCTGAGCACGCCATAGCCCAAGGGCAGGGCCAGCAGGCCCCAGCGCCAGGGCGATCGCCGCGGCCGCGATGATGCCAAAAGAATAGCGATCGCCTTGCCGGCAATCACGGCCACACCCATCAGCCAGAGATCGGGAATGGGCAACACCAGCCGCTGCTGCCGGTAGGCATCGTAGGTGTAGGCATGAATTTCTGACCCCGGCATCGACGGGCGGGGATCGGGGGGTGTCTGCTGCTGCCGCCAATAGTCCACTGCCAAAGGCAGCGGGAAGTTATCTTCATTGGCAGTATTAATCCCGGCTTCGCCGTAGCTGCCGGGGGCAATCATCACCATGCTCTGGGGGTAGCGCTGGCGCAGCAGGGCAGGATCCTGTGCTAAAAATTCCCAGGCTGGAATGCGCTGATAAATCTGCTGGGGCGGGATGGAAAAATCGACAATTGGGCGAAACCAGCGCTGCTTTAAGCGATAGGAAAATGTGGTGATTGGCTGCACCCACAGGCGGGGTGACACCAAATAGGGAACAAGCTGCTGGGGGTCGGTCGTGGGCAAGTTTGCTGGTTCAGGCCGGGCGGTGGGGGCTGTTGGGGAGGCAGAACTCGGCGAAGAATTTTGGGAAGAACTCGGGGAAATGCCGGGGGCTGGCGTTGACCGCAGCGTGTCGGCCAGGGCAATCAGATAGCCCAACGGCAACAGCCGCTCCGGTTCAGCCTGCATCTCGGCGGCCGACGATAGCAAACGCAGATAGTCGCCCTGGCTCAGCAAGCGCAAGTCGCCCTGCCACGTGGTTCCCGGTTTGGCTATGGTGGGCTGAGGTTTCAGCCAGGTGCCATCGTCATCCCGAGTGCCCGCCAAGATAAACAAGGTGTTGTGGGTGGCGATCGCTTGCTCAATCGACTGCGCCAGGGTCGGATCTTCTGCCGCTAGGGGGCGATCGAGCAGGTAATCGACGGCAATCACATCGGCTCCCATGCTGACCGTATGATCGATTAACTTTGCCAGATAGCGTCGATCGATTAGCTGCGAGCGGATTTCGGACTTGGTCAACGATTGATCGTCAATTTGCACCAGCAGCAAAGCCGGGGATTGCTCAGGCAGTTGGGCCGTCCACTGCCGATATTGCGCTTGCAGCCATAGCCGCCGGGCCAGCAGCGCATCTTGCACCGGCAACTGCCAGCTTAGGGCCACCAGGGCCACCAGCCCGATCGCTTCAACCCAAGTGGGGCGCAACTGCTGTCGCCAGCGCTGCCAGACGGGGGGCGGCAGCCGCCAGCGCTCAACACCAGGGTAGCTAAACAGCGACGGAATCAGGTACGCCGATGGATAGGTCAGGTTGGCTTCGGTTTTGAGATGGTGGCAGGCGGCCAAGATGGCGTCATGGACATCATGCTGGGCGGCCAGCGCTTGCAAAAACTGGAGCAAAAACTCCTGCGCCACCCGCGTATGGATGGGTTCGCGCATGATCGCCACTTGGCTCAGCCCTAGGTCAATCAGCGCCTCGGCCACACTCAGCCCGCTGCACGAGTTAAACAGGGCAAATTGCAGCCCCCGCTGTTTGGCGATCGCCAGCGCCGGGGCCAGTTCTTGAATGCGAATCGAAACGCCAGGGGCAATGCCTAGCTCACCGCCCGTCATCTCGGTTTCATTGCTGTGCCCGGCAAACACTAGCCCGTCCCAGCCCTGCGGGTCAGCGATCGCCTGCCGAATCTCTTGTTTCAACTGCTCAATCGGGGTACCCACCACCCAACTGACCGGAGCTGGAATATCGACCACATGGCGGAGCGATCGCGTCAGCAGTTGCCAATCTTCAGCAAAATTATGGTGGGGATCACTGCCCAAAATGACCAAAATCCGCGGCCGCAGGCGGCGTTGCCGCGAAGGGGCGATCGCATCCTGGCGGATATTTAGCGGCACGCGGGCAATCCTGATTTTGCGGTGGGTGGCAAAGGCAGCCCCTAGCTCCCACGCTTCCCACGGCAGACGGGCCAGATCGTTGGGGGTGCAGGTCAAGTTAATGTCAATCACAGGCGCATCCAACGCTTTGCTGACTGTGGCGATCGCCGCATACAGATCAAACAATTCCGCTTGCCGCAGCCAGCGATGAAATTCATACAGCAAGCGCGTTTCAGCCTCAACCAGCTTGGCGTGCCAATCGGTGCGGGCCGGCGTAACGGTGCCCGCACTAATCACCCGACCCCGCAGCCCATCGGCTGCCTCGGGGGCCACGCTACCCGAAGTATGCAAAGCCCGATAAAAACTCAGATAGGCCCGCTGCCAGTCTTGATAAAGCCTCTCTAGGTCAGCCGACCACGGCAGCGTTTTAGACAGCCGTTGCCCCATGCCCCACGACAGGTCAAAAACGCAGCTAGAGTCAATTTGCTGAATGCGGAGATGAAACATAGTAGCAAGCGAAAGCAAGGGAAACAGCAGAGAAATCGTCAGAAAACGGTAGGGTACCGTTAGCGGCCGCGTAACGCACCCGATTGTAGCCAGATGGTCAGCCTTAGAATACGCGCCTTAAAACACTTGCCTTAGAATACCTATAGATCTGTCAGTGGGCGATCGCGGCTATGATTCAACCGTTTGTGCCAAATGCCGAGCCAAGTACTGAACCGAGTACTAAACCAAGCATTAATGAATGCACTCGTCAGCTTGAGCAGCGCCGACAGCAAGCATGGGCGATCGCCCAGCACTGTGAGCAGGTCTTACAAAAACAATTTGGAGCCGAGCGGGTAATCGTATTTGGCTCGTTAGCAGGGCACAGTATCTGGCATCAGGATTCTGACTTAGATATTGCAGTAGCAGGGCTATCCGATCAACGCTGGCTGCAAGCTTACGACTATTTGCAAAACTTAGCCCCCGACTGGCTCAAAATCGACTTGGTGCGATTAGAAACCGTTAATCCGCTTATTCGTGACCGCATCCTCCATCCAGATGCTATGCCGCAAAATCCCTATGCACTGCTCAAAAAACAGCTCAATGATGAATTAACGGCCCTAGAGCAAAGTGCGATCGCCCTTGGTCAGGCCCTAGAGCGAGCCAAACCAACTCTCGAAAATTATGATATTCGGGCATTGGCCAGCTATATCAATGACTTTTACAAACGTTGCGAACGCATGAGTGAACGGGTGGCAGTAACGTTAGATGGCGGTTTGCCGCAGGGGATAAATTGGCATCAGACCTTACTGCGACAGGTAGCCGATGCCGTCGAGCAGGGGCGGCCCGCATTGTGGAGTGGCTCGCTGCTGCTGGATTTGGATGAATATCGTAAATTTCGGCATGTCATTCACCATAAGTATGGAGAGGAACTCAAAGCAGACTATGTAGTGGCCTTAGCCGAGATGGCTCCGGCTGTGTTGGTTAAAGTGCAACAGGCGATCGCTACGTTTGATGAATGGTTATCCCAACAGGGAAACGGGGCCGTTAGCCCATAGGTCATAGGTCATAATCCATTGCCAATCAAAATAAACGGAGCCCAATAATAGGGATGGTCGAGGCGATCGCTCACTTCCACAGGCAGACCATTGCGGGCGCTGACGACAGCAATAGAACCGCGATCGCCCCCCGCTACCCTAAAATCGCCAGTAATTAACGCAACCTGCGCCTGCCGCAACGCTTCGGCTTTGGTCAGCCCGTTTTCTAACCCGGCATAAAAGGCATTCATCAATACCTGGGTGCCGCCGTCGCTAACTTGCCACAGGGAAGCGATCGCCGAGCGTGCCCCCGTTTGTTGCATCTGGTAGCCAAACCCCAAAATCTCCACGCCGCTGCCCAGTTCGGCCTCACCCACTGCCGTTTCGCAAGCGCTGAGCACAACCAAATCGGTATTGGGTAAATTCCAGTCTGTCCGAATTTGGCTTAACGGCACTTTTTCGCCATTGCCAAATACAATAAACGACTCGTCGGCCCGCCCCTGGACAAAAGCTGCATGGGTCGCTAAATGCACCACCGAATAGCGCCGCATCAGATTTTGTAACTCGGTTGGGCTAAAGGCTTGATTAATCAGCGTTGTGGTATTGGGAATGATCGTTGCTAATGTCTCGACTTCGCTTTGGGTATAGGGCAAATCGGCAAATTGGAACGATTGCGTGCCCACGTTAAAGTCAAACTCGCACTCCGCACAGGCGGCCGCTAATACCCGTAAGTTACCAGAGGGGCGATCGTCAAAGCGGGTCAGCGATGCAGCAGTAATATGCGTCACGGCAAACCGTTGCGCCAGCCACTGCTCACCGTCATAGAGCGCCGCTAGGGGAATATAACGCAGTGCGCCATCGGGGGCATAGATAATTGTTCTAGCCTGGGCCGCCGCCAAATCGGCTTCTAGCGGTTGGATCAACACTTCATACAACTGCTGAGCAATTTCCCTCGCGTCACTGCGCGGATTTTTGAGGGCTTGCCCCATTTCTACAATTAAGCGATTGAGGTCGGTCGAAGAAATATCAACCGGACGACGAATCGGCGGGGCATAGGGTGTCACCAACACTAGCTCTAGGCGATCGCC